>JAHRVS010000005.1 GCA_019090565.1 Gammaproteobacteria bacterium | reverse complement strand
GAAAACTTTCTCTCCTACGTCGAAGATGCCGCATATGATGGCACCATCTTTCACCGCGTCATCGATGGCTTTATGATTCAGGGTGGCGGCTTTAACCCAGACATGAGCCAGCGCAGCTCAAATGCGCCGGTCAAAAATGAAGCTGATAATGGCCTGAAAAACGAAGTTGGCACCGTCGCCATGGCCAGAACCAGCGAACCCCATTCTGCGTCAAACCAGTTTTTTATCAACGTCGGAAACAACGATTTCCTTAACCACACGTCCCCCACTGGTCAGGGCTGGGGTTATGCGGTATTTGGCAAGGTCACTGACGGCATGGACGTGGTTAATAAAATCAAAGGCTGTAAAACCGGACTCAAGGGCCACCACGAAGACGTCCCTGTAGAAGTGATCACTATCGACAAAGTTAGCCTTATCGAAGACGAGTCATAGGCGCCCGTGTCAGCGTTAACGCTTTTTATCTCTGACCTGCATCTTGATCAAAATCGCCCGGACTCCACTCGGGCGTTTTTGAACTTTCTCGATTCTCACGCCTCTCGTGCACAGAGCCTTTACATTTTAGGCGACTTCTTCGACACATGGATCGGGGATGACTACCTTCGTCATGAACCAAAAGATGCAGCTATCGAGGAAATCTTAACGCGCCTTAAGCAATGTACGGACAACGGGCTAAAACTCTACTTCATGCATGGCAATCGTGACTTCTTGCTCGGCAATGAATTCATGCAGCGCACTGGAGGAAAGCTTCTTTGCGACCCTACTGTGATCCAACTCGGCAGCCAACCCACTCTGCTCATGCACGGCGACAGCCTATGCACCCAAGATACAGAATACATGAATTTTAGAGCCGAATCCCGATCACCAGAATGGATTCAAGACCAACTCTCAAAGCCCATTTCACAGCGCATCGCTTTTGCAAAACACCTTCGCAACGTTAGTATGAAAAAGAACAGTCAAACGGCTGAGAATATACTGGATGTAGATTACCAAGAAGTGATTAATGTCATGGAAAAACATGGTGTTACGCAGCTGATCCACGGCCACACCCATCGCCCAAAAATTCACACCATTTCAATCGGTACCGAATCTAAAAAACGCTATGTGCTCGGAGACTGGGATAATCACGCTTGGTATCTCTCCCACCAATGCGAGACCTTGCAATTGCTCCGGTTCGATTACCCTTAACTTTATGCGCCCTGCAATATAGTGTAGAATGTGGGCCGCAAATTCCTTTATGTTATAGTCTGAAATTGCTCCAATCCGAAGTTATTGAAGGGTGGGCGTCAAAACGCCGCTCTCTATCTATACTCAACGACACAATGCCATTTGCGCAGTCAATTTTGGTACAGCCAAACTAGCCGTTAATGTCAGCCGAAATAGTCACACAACAGCCAGAGGATTACACATTGTTAGAAGCATATCGTAAACATGTTGAAGAGCGTGCCGCAGAAGGCATTCCACCCAAGCCACTTAGCGTAGAACAAACCTCTGAGCTAACCGAGCTTCTGAAATCCCCCCCGGCTGGCGAAGAGGCCGCTCTGCTAGACCTCATTACCAATCGAGTCCCACCGGGCGTTGATGAATCAGCCTACGTAAAAGCTGGCTTTTTAGCCGCAGTCGCGAAAGGTGAAACAAGCTCCCCAATTATAGACAAGGCCAAAGCAACCGAGCTGCTCGGAACAATGTTAGGCGGCTACAATATTGACCCACTTGTCGCCCTGTTGGATGACAAGGCGCTCGCCCCTATTGCTGCAAAAGCCCTGTCTAACACGCTACTAGCTTTTGATGCGTTTCACGATATTCAGGAAAAATCAGCAAACAACCCCTTTGCCAAACAAGTCATCGAATCTTGGGCTAATGCGGAATGGTTTACCAGCCGGAATAAAGTCGCGGAAAAAATCACCGTGACTGTGTTCAAGGTGACAGGAGAAACCAATACGGATGACCTTTCACCTGCGCAAGATGCTTGGTCACGGCCTGATATTCCACTGCATGGCAACGCCATGCTGAAAATCGAGCGTGATGGTATTAATGATCCATTGCAGCAAATCAAAGACTTAAAAGGAAAGGGCCATGCCCTTGCCTACGTAGGCGACGTGGTTGGCACAGGCTCTTCACGTAAATCAGCCACAAACTCTGTGCTATGGCACATGGGCGATGACATACCTTTCGTTCCCAATAAGCGCGGCGGTGGCGTATGCATTGGCGGAAAGATAGCCCCTATCTTCTTTAACACCATGGAAGATGCTGGCGCACTCCCCTTTGAATGTGATGTCACCATGATGAATATGGGTGACGTTATCGACATCTACCCCTATGAGGGTGTCGTAAAAGACAACGCAAGCGGAAAAGAAATTTCCAAGTTAGAGCTGAAATCCGAAGTCTTATTTGACGAAGTGCAGGCAGGCGGCCGCATCAACCTGATTATAGGCCGCAGCGTTACCCAGCGTGCCCGTGAAGCGCTTGGCCTTGCGCCATCAGACGTTTTTCGCCACTCCACTGCACCCGTGGAATCTGACAAAGGCTTCACCCTTGCTCAAAAAATGGTAGGCAAAGCTTGCGGTATTGACGGGGTTCGCCCAGGGCAATACTGCGAACCAAAAATGACGACTGTTGGCTCTCAAGATACCACCGGCCCCATGACCCGCGACGAGTTGAAAGACCTCGCCTGCCTCGGCTTTTCTGCCGACCTAGTAATGCAATCTTTCTGTCATACAGCCGCTTACCCTAAGCCGGTAGATATTGATACACAGCACACATTGCCGGACTTCATTATGAACCGCGGCGGCGTCTCCCTTCGCCCTGGTGACGGCATTATTCACTCCTGGTTGAACCGCATGCTTCTCCCCGATACTGTGGGTACTGGGGGCGACTCTCATACGCGCTTTCCAATGGGAATATCCTTCCCCGCAGGATCTGGCCTTGTTGCCTTCGCTGCTGCAACCGGCGTGATGCCACTGGATATGCCTGAGTCCGTACTGGTGCGCTTTAAAGGCGAAATGCAACCCGGCATTACGCTTCGCGATTTGGTACACGCCATTCCCTACTACGCCATTAAAGAAGGCATGTTGACGGTGGAGAAAGAGGGCAAGAAAAATGACTTCTCCGGCCGCGTACTAGAAATCGAAGGCTTAAAGGATTTGACAGTAGAGCAGGCCTTTGAGTTATCAGACGCCTCTGCCGAGCGCTCTGCAGCAGGCTGTACAATCACCCTTACAGAAGAAGCGGTTACCGAGTACCTTACTTCCAATATGACCCTGCTCAACTGGATGATATCCAACGGCTACGGCGATGCCCGTACTCTAGAAAGGCGCGTCAACGAAATGCAGAAGTGGCTCGACAGCCCGAGCTTAATGCGCGCCGATGCGGATGCGGAGTACCACTCAATCATTGAAATCGATCTCAATGATATTAAGGAGCCTATCCTTTGCTGCCCTAACGATCCTGATGACGCGCGCAAGTTATCCGACGTTGAAGGCGCGAACATTGACGAAGTCTTTATCGGCTCTTGCATGACGAATATCGGGCATTTTCGTGCTGCGGGTAAATTATTAGAAACCCTTGATACACCATTGTCCACACGCCTATGGGTATCTCCTCCCACCAAAATGGACGCGCATATTTTAATGGAAGAAGGTTACTACAATATTTTTGGTCGTGCCGGCGCACGTACCGAGATGCCCGGCTGCTCATTATGCATGGGTAACCAGGCGCAAATCGCACCAGGGTGCACAGCTGTTTCAACCTCTACGCGAAACTTCCCTAATCGCTTAGGAAAAGGGGCCGATGTTTATTTGGGTTCGGCTGAGCTAGCCGCAGTCTCTGCGGTGATGGGGAAACTGCCGACCCCTGCTGAGTATTTAGCGTATGCTGAAAACCTCAACACCATGTCTGACGAAATCTATCGCTATATTAATTTTGACAAAATTGATGAGTTTGTAGAACAAGCTGAAAATGCGATTCCCGTTGCACAAAGAAGCTAAACAATAAAAAAGCATTAAAAAAGCCCCGCTAATGCGGGGTTTTTTATAACTACTCGGAAACCCCGGCCATGAAAGTCTCTGTCATCCCCGTTACTACCTACCAACAGAACTGCTCCATTGTTTGGTGCCCTGAAACTAAAAAAGGCGCTTTAATCGACCCAGGTGGCGATCTCGATAAGCTACACAGAAACGTCGAACACAAAGGCATCGAGATTGAAAAGATTCTATTGACCCATGCCCATATCGACCATGCTGGCGCTGCCGCAGATGCCGCTGAGCTATACAATGCACCTATAGTTGGCCCCCACAAAGGCGAGCAGATGCTAATAGAGATGATGGATATGCAAAGCCAGATGTCTGGCATCCCCGCCAAGAAATTCACACCAGATCGATGGCTTACCGGTGGAGACACGGTTACGGTAGGGAATTTGCATTTTGACGTACTATTCTGCCCCGGCCACACCCCTGGGCACGTTGTCTTTCATGCACCCAAAAACAATATCGTCTTCGTTGGTGATGTGATGTTTTGTGGCTCTATTGGTCGTACAGACCTTCCTGG
>JAHRVS010000067.1 GCA_019090565.1 Gammaproteobacteria bacterium | reverse complement strand
TTGTTTGGTCTAAGCTATATATAGAAGAAAAAAGGGCAGTCTTTACTGCCCTTTTTTTATTTTGGAGGCAGGTAATGGCATTAGAAGTGATTATTCTCGCTGCAGGCAAGGGAACGCGGATGAAGTCCGTTAAGCCTAAGGTGCTGCACGAATTAGCCGGTAAGTCCCTCGTAGCACGGGTTGTTGAAATAGCAAAGAGTCTTAATCCCAGTAAGGTACATTTAGTATATGGGCATGGTGGTGAGCAGATCATCGCTGCATTTGATGGCCAGCCTTTAAATCTCATTGAGCAAGCCGAACAAAAAGGCACGGGACACGCTGTAGCGCAAGTGTTGCCTGACATTGACCCAGATAATGAGATTCTAATTTTATACGGTGATGTACCATTAATCGACTCAGAGACTCTAAATCGGCTGACAGAAAAAGCTTCATCAGGGTTTTCATTGCTGACTGTCGATTTACCTAGCCCTGATGGTTACGGACGGATTGTAAGAGACACGGATGAAAAGGTCGTTGCTATTGTTGAGCACAAGGATGCCTCCTTTGCTCAACTGGCGATTACTGAGGTGAATACGGGGGTAATGTGTGTAAGCGGTGCTTGTTTGAGGCGTTGGTTGCCCTTGCTGTCATCCGAAAATAGCCAAGGGGAGTACTATCTGACAGATATTGTGGCGATGGCTGAAAGTGAAGACATTTGCATCGAGACGGAGCAGCCAAAGGAGACCTTTGAGGTTGAGGGTATCAATGACCGCCTTCAATTGTCACGGATGGAGCGAGTTTTTCAGATTAAACAAGCAGAGAAGCTGATGGCACAAGGAGTGACATTGATGGATCCCGCTCGTTTTGATCTACGAGGTACTCTGAGCGCTGGAACGGATAGCACCATCGACATCAATGTGGTTATCGAAGGAGAGGTCACATTGGGGAGCAATATCAGAATTGGCCCTAATTGTGTTATTAGGAATTCGAGTATTGGCGATGGCGTAGAGATTTTGGCCAATTCCTTGATTGAAGACAGTAAGGTTTCTAACGACTGCATCATTGGCCCGTATGCACGCTTAAGACCTGGCTCAGAGCTTAAGTCCAATGTGAAAGTGGGTAATTTTGTTGAAATCAAGAAAAGCACTTTAGAGGTGGGCAGTAAAGTTAACCACCTGAGCTATATTGGTGATGCGACGGTAGGAGAGCATGCAAACATTGGTGCAGGGACGATTACTTGTAATTACGATGGTGTTAATAAATTTCAAACAGAAATTGGTGCCGGCGCGTTTATTGGTTCCAATACCTCCCTGATTGCTCCTGTTAAGATTGGTAAGAATGCAACGACGGGGGCGGGTTCAGCAATTAGTAAAGATGTCTCGGATGAAAATCTCGCCATAGCCCGTGGTAAACAGAGAAATATCGATACATGGCAGAGGCCAGTTAAAAAGACTTGAGGTCAGTTTTTAAAAGGAAATTATATGTGTGGCATTGTTGGTGCGGTAGCAAAGCGTCCTGTTTCTCCGATTTTGTTGGAGGGTTTACGTCGGTTGGAATACCGAGGGTATGACTCAGCTGGTTTGGCGACGATCGAAATAAACGCCCAAAAAATATCGCGTTTCCGAGCGCTCGGTAAAGTCGTTGAGCTAGAAAATGCCATAGGAAATACGGAGATAGATGGCCATATAGGGATAGCTCATACTCGCTGGGCCACACATGGCGTTCCCAGTGAAGATAATGCGCATCCACACATGTCGGGAGAATTCTTATCGATTGTTCATAATGGCATCATAGAGAACTACGAAAGCCTTCGAGAGGAACTGAGTAAGGCTGGTTATATCTTTACGTCTGAAACAGATACTGAAGTTATCGCCCACCTTATTGCCCAAGAATTTGATAAGCATAAGGACTTATTACTCGCTGTTCAGCATGCGGTACAAAAATTGAAAGGCGCTTATGCTTTGGGCGTCATTCATGCCAGCCAGCCACAGCGTTTGATTACCGCACGAGAAGGGAGCCCTTTAGTTATTGGTTTGGGCTTGGGTGAAAATTTCATTGCTTCTGACCAACTTGCTTTGTTTCCTGTGACGAACCGCTTTCAGTTTTTAGAAGAAGGTGATATTGCGGTATTAGAACAAGACAGCATTCAGATTTTCGATCAAACAAATACCATCGTAGAACGTGAAATACATGAATTTGATGGGAGCCATGAGGGGGCTGAAAAGGGCGAGTATCGGCATTTTATGCTGAAAGAAATCTATGAGCAGTCAATTGCTATACAAGCGACCTTAGAGGGCCGTATTGGTGCGACGCAAATTGCATCAGATATCTTTCCAGAAACAAGTGAAGCAATTTTTTCGAAAGTAAAAAATGTACAAATTGTTGCGTGTGGCACCAGCTATCACGCAGGTTGTGTTGCACGTTATTGGTTTGAGGAGCTAACCGACTTACCCTGTCATATAGAAGTTGCGAGTGAATTTCGATACAGAAAAAAGAATGTACAGCCTGATACTTTGTTTGTGACTGTTTCGCAAAGTGGTGAAACGGCGGATACCTTGGCGGCTTTGCGCTCTGCGAAAAAATTGGGTTACCTCAGCACCGTTGCTATTTGTAACGTGCCGGGCAGCTCGTTGGTGAGAGAATCTGATTTTTGTTTAATGACTCACGCTGGACCGGAAATTGGTGTTGCCTCCACAAAAGCATTTACCACGCAGCTCTGTGCTTTTCTTTTATTAGTACTTTGCCTACGAAAAGAAAAGGGCCAGCAAGGTGATGAGGGGGCAAATATTATCGCTGAACTACGCCGCTTACCTTCGGTGATTGAGCAGACCTTGCAGATGGATTCTGAGATAGAAGCATTGGCCGAACGTTTTAGAGATAAACACCATGCTTTATTTTTGGGACGGGGTACGCAGTATCCGATTGCGCTAGAAGGGGCTTTAAAACTAAAGGAAATTTCTTATATTCACGCAGAAGCGTACCCAGCGGGAGAGTTAAAACACGGCCCGTTGGCGCTTGTGGATAAAGAGATGCCTATAATTGCTGTTGCGCCAAATAACGACCTGCACGAAAAGTTAAAATCGAACTTGGAAGAAGTCAAAGCCCGAGGCGGGGAGTTGTATCTTTTTGCTGATAAGGAGTCGGGGTTGCAAGCTGGAGAGGGTCAGGTGGTGTTAGAGGTCCCTCATGTCAGTGACTTATTGGCACCGATCGTTTACACCATCCCTTTGCAGTTGCTTTCTTATCATGTGGCTTTGATTAAGGGGACAGATGTAGACCAACCACGAAATCTGGCAAAATCTGTCACAGTAGAGTAAATAGCCTGATAGCAATTTACTGCCCTCAGGTTATTTAAGGGCATCTCTAAAATGCACTTTTCGGAATAGTTGCGTTAGCGCCGTACGCCAACCCTCTTGCATGGCTCTCACATGAAAGCCACTATTTTAGAGGAGCCCTTAATGGGAGGTTTTATTACCAGCCCAGGATGGCTTTAATTTGTTCTTGGAACAAAGTCCAAGCCATAACAATTATGACGGCTGCTGGGCTAACTAGCCTTATGGTAATCGTCCATAGGGCATATAAAGCATAGCTCGACATATTTAATTCCTTTTCCACAATCGTTCGTTTCATTGTCCAACCAGCGAATATTGCGACCAATAAACCACCTAGCGGCAACATGATATTTGCGGTGAGATAGTCGAGGGAGTCGAAAATATTTTTGCCCATGAAAATATGGACATCTTCTGCGACATTAAAGGAAACGACGGTCCCCATTCCTAGAGCCCACGTCAAAATACCCAGTGCCAGCGAGGCTTTGTTTCGGGTCATGACGCCTTTTTCTACCACCCAAGCTACCATGGGTTCGATCAGTGAAATGGAGGAGCTCCATGCGGCGAAGGTGACAAGAAGGAAGAAGAGGGTGCCAAAGATTATCCCCCCCGGCATTTGTCCAAAAGCGATAGGCAGCGTTACAAACAACAAACCGGGCCCAGCACCTGGCTCCATATTATTGGCAAAAACGATAGGGAAAATCGCAAGCCCTGCAGCCAAGGCAACGAGGGTGTCCATACCGGCAACGATTAATATGGTTGACCCAATGGAGGCTTTTTTAGGCATGTAGGCCCCGTAAACCATAATTGCGCCCATACCGAGGCTCAGGGTAAAAAAAGCATGCCCTAGGGCAATGAGTATACTTTCAGGCTTGAGCTTATCGAAATTGAAATCAAAGAGAAACCTCGCACCTTCTTCAAAGGAGCCTGATGAAAAGCTGTAACCGAGCAAAATAATTAGCAGTACAAAGAGCATCGGCATCAGGACTCGAATGGCTGCCTCTAGACCCTTGTTAACGCCTCTTGCCACAACAACCATGGTCATAAGCATAAACATGGTGTGCAGAGCGGTAAGCATAACGGGGTCAGCCAGGAGGCCGCTAAACGATTGTTCCACTGTTGCAGCATCAGCACCTTCGAACTGGCCGGACCCCAAGCGATAAATATAGATAATGGCCCAACCAGCAATAACACTGTAGTAGGAGAGAATAAGTAGTCCGGCAATCGCCCCCATCCAGCCGACGTACTTCCAAAGAGGGGAGGCTTGCGCCTCTAACGTTAAGGAACGCATTGTGTTGATGGGGCTGCTACGACCACGACGCCCGATGAGTACTTCACCCATCATAATTGGTACACCTACCACGGCGATACAGATCAAATAGACCAAAACAAACGCACCACCACCATTTTCACCGGCGATATAGGGGAATTTCCAAATATTCCCT
>JAHRVS010000066.1 GCA_019090565.1 Gammaproteobacteria bacterium | reverse complement strand
TCACTGCAGATATTCTGCTACTACCGCTTACTCATCGCCATAAGCCTTTTTGCTACCTACATCGGCCGCTCGAAACTGGGTGGCTTTGAGGTTACCCAAGACCGCTTGTACTTCATCACCACGCTTGTTTACTTGCTTGTTTGTGCAATTAGCACGGTTATCGCTCACCAGAGGAAAGCTCAATTTAGCCAGCAGGCATTTTTCCATGCCTGTGTGGATATCCTCGCACTTGCTTTGCTCATGCATGCTAGCGGAGGCCTGTCTAACAGTTTACCGATTCTCATGGTGGTCAGTGTTGCAGCAGGGAATATTATTGTGGTGGGTCGGCTTGCCACATTTATCGCTGCCTTTGCCACCTTGTGCGTGCTTTACGAGCAATTTTACGACTCAATCAATGCAGCGAACTCGAAAGGCATTGAGCTTTTCCAAGCCGGCACCCTGGGAATCGCATTTTTTGCGACGGCCTTTCTTACCCAGCAGTTAGCCAAGCGCTTGAGAGAAAGCGAACAACTGGCCACGCAACGTGGCGAAGACCTCGCTGAACTAGAGCAACTGAACCACCTCGTTATACAGCGCATGCGCACCGGCATTATCGCCCTGAGCGACGAAGGTTTGATCAACTTGATCAATGACGGTGCGTGGAATCTACTTGGGAAGCAAAATGCGTCAACGGGAGACCCTCTGGGCACGCTGTCCTTGGACCTTAAACGCGCCTTAGATGCCTGGCAGGCAAACCATGACTATCGCCACCCACCGTTTCGCAGCCACCCTACTGCGCCGGAGGTGATCTGTAACTTTGCTCAACTTGATCATGGTAATCACTCAGGCATGCTGATTTTCCTAGAGGATCAAAGCCAGCTCGCCCAACAAGCCCAGCAAATGAAACTCGCCTCATTGGGAACACTCACAGCGGGCATTGCCCATGAAATCCGCAACCCTCTTGGCGCGATTAGCCACGCAGCGCAATTACTTCAAGAGTCAGAGGTGCTCACAAAAGGTGATGCAAGACTGGCCGACATTATTCAGCAGCACTCGATACGCATGAATAAAATAGTCGAGAACGTCTTACAGCTTTCACGGCGCAAACAATCACTCGCTGAGCTCATAACACTTGGCCCCTTCCTAGAAACCTTTACCGAAGGCTTCGCCGAAACCTGTAATGCCAATACGCGAATCAACCTTCGTATCCAAGATGACTCCTTGCGGGCTCGAATAGACACGGACCAACTTGACCAGGTACTCACCAACCTGTGCCAGAACGGCCTTCGTTATAGTGAGAAGGAAACGGGAAACCCACATATCGACTTGATCAGCGGGGTGCTCGATGACAGCGACAGGCCCCATATTGATATCATTGACCATGGTCGCGGGGTCACACAGGAGGATGCCGAGCATATATTTGAACCCTTTTTTACCACCAGTCCCACCGGAACCGGCCTCGGGCTATATATCGCAAAAGAACTCTGCGAAGCAAATGAAGCACGGCTAGACTATATTCCTATAAAGAGTGGAAGTTGTTTTCGCATTACCTTTCCTCACCCGGAGCGCATCTCCTCTATCAGTACTCCCGGGCAGTCTTAACAGCCTGTCAATATACCGTTAAGCGAACCTTATGGCGCAAAAAACAGCACTGATCATTGATGACGAGCCTGATATTCGAGAACTTCTTGAAATAACCTTAGGCCGGATGAATATCGATACCATTGCGGCAGAAAATGTGGCGCAGGCCCGTGCACACTTAGCCCAACAACGCTTTGACCTTTGTCTGACCGACATGCGTCTACCCGACGGCAATGGCCTAGAGCTGGTGAAACTCATTCAAGAGAAATACCGCCAAACGCCGGTAGCGGTGCTCACGGCATTTGGGAGCGTAGACACGGCCATCAATGCTTTGAAGTCGGGTGCCTTTGATTTTGTCAGCAAACCCGTA
The DNA here is from genome assembly GCA_019090565.1 of Gammaproteobacteria bacterium. Classification (GTDB taxonomy): domain Bacteria; phylum Pseudomonadota; class Gammaproteobacteria; order Pseudomonadales; family UBA3067; genus UBA3067. The sequence goes on along the minus strand of JAHRVS010000066.1, from coordinate 682 downwards.
GACCTCCAGCAGTTGCGCGACCTTGTGCAAACCGCCATAAATCTCGGCAATGATTCTAGCCAACCTGAGCTAAACCAAAGCTCTCCCCTTCTGGGGAGCTCAGACAACATATCCACCTTAAGAGGCCAGATTACAAAACTGGCGCGAAGCCAGGCACCGGTTTATATCTGGGGAGAATCAGGCAGCGGTAAAGAGTTGGTTGCAAGAGAGATTCACCGGCTCGGCCCTCGATGCGAACAGCCTTTTATCGGCGTAAACTGCGGAGCAATTCCCACCGAGCTAATGGAAAGCGAGTTTTTTGGTCATACGAAGGGCAGTTACACCGGCGCCCACGCGGATAAAGAAGGGCTTTTTCAGGCTGCAAACAAGGGCACCCTTTTTCTTGATGAAGTGGCTGACTTACCCTTTAGCATGCAAGTAAAGCTGTTGAGGGCCATTCAGGAAAAATCCATTCGCCCCATAGGGGGCCAGCATGAGATCCCAGTAGATGTGCGCATTCTCAGCGCCACCCATAAAAACTTACAGGAAGAAGTCAGCGCTAACCGGTTTCGCCAAGATCTTTTCTATCGTATCAATGTGATTCAATTGGTCGTCCCTTCATTAAGAGAGCGTAAAGAAGATATCCCCCTGTTAAGCCAAGCTTTTATCGACAAACTGGCAAAACAAGGTGGCATAGAAAAGC
>JAHRVS010000065.1 GCA_019090565.1 Gammaproteobacteria bacterium | reverse complement strand
GCGATCAAGGTGATGCATCCATTTGCGGAAGCACCGTGGTTGCTTTAGTCATTAAGAAAAACTTTTTTTCCGCTATTTGGGCTGGGGATTCTCGCCTTTATCTCTTGCGAGAAGGCGTTCTCAGGGCGATTACCCAGGATCATAGTTTGCGCGAGCATGACGAGGAAGGGGCCAGGAATATTATTACCCGAGCGGTGGGAGCAGCAGAGCATCTAGAGCTAGATGTTATCACTGAGCGGCTTCAGATCGGTGACCGTTTGCTGTTATGCTCGGATGGCCTTTATAACGAGTTAAGTATGGAAGAAATCACCGCTGCGCTCACTCTGGAGGACCTCGATCAAGCCTTAAGCACTTTGTCCCAAAACGCTCTTGCTAAATCGGCAAGAGACAACTTGACTGCGGTCCTTGTCGACTATAATTGAGAGTCTGCGCTCGCACCCATAGGTCACCCAGTGGGTTTTTTAGGATACACGCTATTTCTGTAACGCAAGGATGATAACGGAATGTTTGAAGCGCTCGCAAAATTATTGAAAGCCCTGAATTCAGATCGCGCCCCTGGGCAGATCAGCTCTGCGTTTGTTTTTGCCATGTTTATGGGGTTTACGCCCACCCTTGGCCTTCATAGCATCATTTTACTCCTTCTTGTGCTGGTGCTGCGCGTCCATCTTGCCAGCTTCATTGTCGCCTGGGGTTTGTTCTCGGGCGCTGCCTACCTTCTGGACCCTGTCTTTAACGATATTGGGTCCAGTTTATTAACTCGTATTGAGTGGCAGGCATTTTGGGCTGACTTATATCAATCCACAGCCTGGCGGTTGACTCGATTTAATAATACGACGCTAATCGGTAGCCTGGTTTTTTCTTTAATTGCTGCCTTACCGCTGTTCTTTCTCAGTAACTGGCTGATAAATAAATACCGACAGCGATTTCTAGTTTGGATTAATAAAAGTAAAGTTATGCAAGTGATTAAGGCCAATCGGTTTTATCAGCTTATTGCTAAGGCGAACGAAGTTCGGGAGGCCGTATGAATCGGTGGTTTCGTTGGCAGGGTGCACTTGGCTTTATTGCGGTTGTGGGTGTTGTTTTGTCCACCGCTTGGTTTTTTCTCGATAACTGGATTCATTATGCGATTGAACGTTCAGGGGAAGACTTGGTAGGAGCAAAGGTCGAGCTTGACCAGGTGAATACTACGCTTTTCCCCTTAGGTCTCGAGTTAATCAATCTGCAAGTTGCCGATTCTGATGAACCCTTTAAAAACCTGATTCAGATCGAAACGATTCGTACCCACATTGATCCGCTTTATTTGTTAATGGGCCAAGCGATTTTTGATGAAGCGGAAATATTGGTTGTCCAGTTTGAGACAGAACGTCAAACATCCGGTGCACTGCGTGACTCACAGAGTCGTTCTGCTTCCAAGGAAACGAGCAGTGTTGTCGAAGGTGTACTTGAAGATGTCGGCGTGACGCCGCCCAGCGTGGACAGTATTCTGGAAAAGGAAACGCTTGTAACACAAACTAACGCTGAAGCACTGGATGAACTGTATCAGCAGTGTGAGCGAGCTGGGAACGAAGCGAAGAGGCGTATTCCAGATAAAAAGCGCTTAAAGCAATATGAGAATAGATTGCAGTTGATCATTAAAGGAAAAATGGAAAGTGTTGCTGACTTCAAAAAAAGAAAACGTGATTTAAAACAATTAAAAACTGAAATTCGAGCCACGAAAAAGCAAATAGACACTTCCAAAGCTAAGCTTCTTAGCTGTCGAAGTGACTTCAATAAGGCACTCAAGGAGTTGCGAAAGTCGCCAAAAGAAGACCTTAAGCGCTTAAAGAATAAATATCAATTTTCAGAAAATGGTGCGTCAAACTTTTCCCGTTTACTCTTTGGGGATGAAGCTGAAAAGAAATTGAACGAAGCGATGACGTGGTATAAACGGTTGGCACCCATATTGTTGGAAAGCGATCCCAAAGAAGACGAGTCGGCGCGCTATTTAGGCCGTAATATTCATTATGGCGGGGTAAACCCGCTGCCTGATTTCCTGATTCGTAGCGCCAAGATAAGCGTCCACCTGGCCAATGGCGTTTATGTTGGCGAGCTACGAGATATTACCCATCAACAGAATATACTGGGCCGCCCCCTTTTACTTAATCTGACAGGGCGAGACCTTAAAGAGTTGGAGGCGTTCTCGTTGGAGGGTACTTTTGATAGGCGAGTTAAAAATAAAGGAAAAGACACCCTTTCCTTGATGGTGGATGGGGTTCAAGTGAGCGATTTGAAACTCATGTCCCTGAAAGGCAAGGCGTTTCACCTGGCTGCTGCAAAGGCGCATTTAAAGGCTCAGGCGACTTATTATCAACAAAATTTGGACCTAACCAGTAATATGGAATTTGTTAATGCGCGTTTTACTGGTGGCGGAAAAAAAGGCATAGAGAAGCAACTTGGTCTTGCTCTCGCTAGCATCGATCAATTTAACCTGGATGCAAAAGCAAGTGGCCCCTTGGATGACTTGGATGTAAACCTGAAATCCAATTTGGATAAAAAAGTTGGTAAGGCGATCTCAATGCGGATGAAGCAGAAGCAAAAAGAGATGGAAAAAAAGCTTGAAAAGAAAATTAATGCTCAGCTAGTTGCCTACCTGACGGAGCATAAAATTGACTCCGGCCGGTTTAATATTGACGTGGATAATCTCAGTGCATCAATGAATAAAAACAAGGCGCAACTGGAGGGGATGCTTAAAAGCGAGGTCGCTGACTACGAAGCGCAGAAGAAAAAGGAGCTTAAACAGAAACAAGCGGCTGAGAAGCAGCGCTTAAAGAACAAAGCTGACAGGGAACTAAAAGACAAGTTAAAGACGCTAAAGCTTAAGTTTTAGCGGCGCCGCTTTGGGTGTTTGTTGATCAGCCTGGTAAGGGGATGCTGAAAGGCCCTGTGTCTTATGCGCGACGGTTCCCCGGGTGGGGCTTCCTTTCTTTTGAATGAAAGTTACTGTTTTTAGAGCGGCTTTTTAGCTTGAATATTCAAGCTAAAAACTCTTAAAAACAAGGGTTTGATTTCGGCCGGCTTGTTTGGCTTGGTAGAGTGCATCGTCGGCATGTTTCAAGAGGCTTTCTTTGCTGTCACCCGGCTCAAGTTGTGCAATGCCAAGTGATGCAGTGATGGGAACTTTTTTGTTTGAGGCAGGGTCGTGGTAAAAGCAGGCCTCAACGCCAGACCTTACTCTTTCAGATATCATAAAGGCTATTTTTGCAGGAACACCTGGCAGTAGAATAACAAACTCTTCACCCCCGTAGCGGGCCACAATCTCATTGGGGCGCAACTTTCCTTTCATCGCTGTGGCGACCTGCTGCAGTACTTTGTCACCGGCTTGGTGGCCATAACTGTCATTAAAAATCTTGAAATGATCAATATCAATCATAATAACACAGAGCGTGCTGTTATCTTCGATGCTGTGCCTAAAGTGTTTTTCATAGGTTCTATCGATCCAACGGCGATTATGTAGGCCTGTTAGCGCATCAAACTGGGCTTCTCGTTCATGTTGCTTTTGAAGTTGCAGGCTGTTGAGGACAGTGGTATTGCCTGAGCGGATTCGCTTGGCGAGAATATGTAATAGATTTCGTGATATCTCGTGGGAATCATCGATCATATCCCACAGTACTTCTCTGCTTATGACTAAAAGCTCTGAATCCTGGGTGGCTTTAACGTAGGCAGAGGGTTTTTGGCCGTCGAAAACTGATATTTCTCCAACCGTTTCACCTGGCCCTAATACAGTTAAGGGCTCGGAGCCGCTGTTGTCATGGAGTATGGAGAGCTGGCCTTTAAGTATTGCGTAGACATTTAAGTTATGGTCATCAGGGGTGATAATTAGCGTGCCACTCGCATATTTTTGCACTCGGCAGTCGCGTAAGTGCTTGGTGACAACTGCTAAGGCCGTATTTCGAAAGATTGGAAAAGATTGAAGCGTTGAAGCGGGTAAGGATCTCAAGTCATCCCCAATACTAATTTGTTTGTTTCGTGTATTTGAAGCAGTCATTGGTTTAGCATCTAGTCAATATTTATGGTGGCTGGTAACAAGTGCCCCCTTTAATTAAGAGTTTAGATGTAATGATGGGTTTTTTCGTTATAAAAAGCCGCAATTTTAAACATTTTCTTGAGAGGCAGTTTCAACAACGAACAAATTATGACTGCTACTTGGCGTTGGCTGCCTGACAAGTGACTCGGGGCACCTTTAAAAATGCACTTTTAACGCGATAGCGTCGTCACCTCCGTGCTCGAATTCTCATGTATGGCTTATACACTGCGGTTCTCGGCAATTGCAACCTGCATTGCTCTACCTCTTGCATCCATGCAGTCGGCTCCCTTGCTCTCACGAGAAAATCACTATTTTTAGAGGCGTCCTTGGGGTGTAAACGCTCTTCTTCGTCGATAGGCCTACTGGCTTACTGCTGTATTGCTTAGTGGGTTGGTTTGTCGCTATGAATTTCGACCCACATGATCGTTGCGCCAATCACTGCTGCAGGCATCACCAAAAAATTAATGACGGGAATAGACAGGGCCGCCACCACTGCGATGCCAAAACCGATGGAGGTTAGTCTTTCCTGCGCCAGTAACGTCTTCATTTGAGCGAAGTTTACCTTGTTATTATCCATGGCGAAATCACTGTACTGAATAGAGAGCATCCAGGCCCCCATTACAAACCAGGCAAACGGTGAAAGGATATTGATCCCGGGAATGAGCGTTAGAATAAATAGGACTATCACGCGAGGTATATAGTACCAGATCTTATCAATCTCCCGTTTGAGGCTATGAGGGATTATTGCAATGAGGTCTTTGACGCTTGTGGGTTCATTTGAAACTTTTCCAGTCAAAACCTCTTCGGTTTTCTGGGCCAGAAATCCGTTAAACGGTGCACCAAGAATATTGATAAAAGCATTGAAAAAATACCCTGACATGATAAGTAATAGAGAAACAAAAAGTGGGAAAATGACCCAGTATAGAAAAGACAACCATTCTGGCAGCTTGTTTATTAGTTGATCTAGCGTCTCTACAAAATAATAACCGAACAGGCTTATGAAGGTGAAAAATATAACAGTATTCAATAGCAGGGGAATAATAACAAAAAGCCGTATACCTGGTTTGTTGAGCATTTTTATGCCTTTGATAAAGTACATAAACCCTGTTTTTATGTCACCGTTCAATTTCTTTCTCCTGAATCAATGGTGTGTAAAAGAACAACGAGGCATGCCATTTCTGCAATTTTATTGCGACAGCATTACCGACCCCATATTTGCGCCATTTCAGTGGTTGTAATGGCGCTTCGCCTAACTCGCGGCCCTTTTTTAGACCAGGGTTTTGCCCAATTTATGGAGGTGTATTCGCCCCATTATACCCCTGTAAGGCGGCAGCAAGATACGGATTGACGCCCCCTTAATTGTCGATGTTAAAACTGGCGGATAGGCTTGGCCATTGTTTCTAAGTTCACCCTGGGTCGGGTGTGGCTGGGATTTTGGTGGCATTTTTAGAGGTGCCCTTAAGCAAAAAACTGAATCAAGAGTTCGCGCCATCGATGCACAAGGGGTGCTAGGGGTTGAGTGAAATCTGATGGCCAAAGTAGTGGAGCGATTGCGCACGACGATGAAAGAATTTGATGATGGTTACCAGGATATTATGACGTCTTCCGCTGAGATATCAGAAAGAATGGCCTCAAAGATTGACGAATCTATCTTATTCTTGGATCTCACCGAAAGGCAAGAAGATACCATTGAGGCCATTGTCCATGAGAACGTCAGGGATATTAATGTGGAACTCTCCAAGGGTGTTGAGATGAATAGATGCTTTGGCGATTTTGTTGATCCAATGACATCGGCTTTCGGTGATGATGACGTGGTGCCAGATATGAATGAATTGCTTGAGCTATCGGCGAAGCTATAAAGGACGCTTATAAAAACCCGTTGTTTACACAAAAGCTGCGCCATCACTTAGGGCTCAAGCAAAACCGGCATGCAGTAATCGTGGGTATAAGCTTTGTACTCGAAGCGTCGTGTATGTCTATACACCGGAGTTCGACCTGTGGGGCTTTCTTGCTCTCACGTGAGAATCGCAATTTTAAGAGGTGCCTTAGCTCTTAGAGTGTGTGTTCTTCTCAGCAAAATAATGTAGCGTGTTTAAGTTATATTGACCCTGCTAATTACCGATGTCTGTTGGCATCTCCTTCTGTCTCGATGATCTTTGCTTCTTGATTCCGGTTTCCTTTACACCTTGCTTTATTCAATGCTGGCGGAGGATTTTATGGGGGTGAGCTGCATTGTGCTTTAACGCCAGTAGTGAGTAGTTATTTTTTTGGTGCATACAAAAACGGGTCTATACTTTTACCTATCGTGCCAAGTTCACAGTCAGCACTGCAAAATCATTGAGGTCATTAATGCCTAGCCGAAAAGCATATCAAGTCGCCATTTATTCAAAGGACATAGAAAATATCGGGACATATGTCCTGGAGGAGGGGCACTTTTTAATAAAAGGTTATACCTCCCTGGCTGATCTTATTGCGGAGGTGAGTGCGGAGATAGACGTTCTTGTTGTGATGGTTGACGATTGTGAAGACGCGATCGTTGCAGCGTGTAAAACCCTTCGAGAGACGACTAAATTTAAAATCACCCCTATTGTGGTGGCCGAACTCGAAGGTAGAACCTTAGACCCAATTAGGGTATTCGATGCGGGTTGCTCTGATATCGTTGACAGAAGCATGCCTTTCAATGAATTGTTGGGCCGTGTGGATAAGTTGGTATTTCAAGCTCGCGCAGAGCAGGTACTGAGAAAAACGGCAGATGACGCGCGCAAAGTCACCATGAGCGTGATGACGGAGAGCAGTAATCTCGGCCTGACGGTGCAATATCTAATTGATTCAAATTTTTGCGATAATGTTGATGAGCTGGGAATGCAACTATTTCAGTCCCTTAAGCATTATCATCTTCGTTGTAGCCTTCAGCTTCGAAGTCACTTCAAAGTGAAGAATATGGAGGAAACCGGCATGGAGAAAGAGCTGGAGTCCCGTCTATTGACAGAGCTTCAGCATAAAGGGCGCTATGTGGATTTCGGCAAACGGTGTGTGGTGAACTATGGGCAGGTTTCTTTATTAATAAAAAATATGCCAGTCGATGAGCCAGAGGAATGTACAAAAATTAAGGACTCTATTCTGCCCTTTATTCAAGGGACAGATTCGCGCCTTAAAGCCATTGACGCGCAACATACTTTGGAAGTTGAAAGAAACTTTATGGGTAAAGTGGTTGGGCGTTTACGTGAATCGATGACAGAGTTTGATGATGGTTATCAGCAGCTTATGCGTGGGTCTGCCGACATTGTTGAAGACATGGCGGCAAGGATGGAGGATTCCATATTGTTTCTTGATCTGACTCAAGAACAGGAGCAAACCATAGAAACCATTATGAGTAACGGGGTTGCAGGCATTAACGCGCAGTTTTCCCAGGGGGTTCAGATGAATGAGGGTTTTGGTAGCTTGGTCAAGCAAATGAGCGCGGTATTTGGTGAGGGTGACTCTGTGCCCAATGTGGATAAACTTCTTGAGCTTTCTTCTAAGTTGTAGTTTGAGGTATTGATGTAAACCCACACATCATCGTTATTTTACTGACTCTTAGCGGATTATTGAAAGCCACTGAGCTGAGCCAGTAGGATTTCAACAGCCAGTTTGAGATGACTTCTAATCATCTTCTGCTTGCATGGCATCTAGCTCTTCGCTGATATCCATCCAGTCTAGCTCTACTTGTTCCAGTTCCTTTTGAATGCCTGCCTGCTGAGAAAGCAATTTTTTTAATTCGTCTTTGTTGTTTTCCTCATAGAGTGTGTTGTCACTAAGTTGTGCTTCTACCTGCTCTTTCTTGTCGCTAAGGCGCTCCATCGCTTTTTCTGCTTTCTTTTGTCTATCGCGCAGTGGTTTTAATTGCTGCCTTCTTTCGGCGGCTTTTTTTCGGTCACCTTTTTTATTTTTAATCGCATTTTGATTGTCGCTGGAGACTGGCTCACTTTCGCTGGAGGCTTGTTTTCGGTGCGCACTGAGCCATTCGCTATATTCCTCAAGACCGCCTTTGAATGGTTTTATTTGCCCATCTGCGGCGAGATAGAGGTCATCGGTGGTGCATTTAATAAGGTGGCGATCGTGGGAAATAAGCACCACTGCACCCTCAAAGTCTTGCAGGGCCATAGTGAGTGCGTGGCGCATTTCAAGGTCTAGGTGGTTCGTGGGCTCGTCTAACAGCAATACATTCGGTTTTTGCCATATCATCAGGGCCAAGCCCAAGCGAGATTTTTCACCACCGGAAAATAGCGATGCAGTTTTATCAACATCGGCGCCGTGAAAGCCAAAACTGCCAAGGTAGTTGCGTAAGCTCAGCTCAGATGAGGAAGGGGATAGCCGAATCATCAATTGCAATGGACTCGCACTCAGGTCGAGCTGTT
>JAHRVS010000064.1 GCA_019090565.1 Gammaproteobacteria bacterium | reverse complement strand
TTCTAAAAAAGGCGGTCCAAGAATATAATGTAGGGGTAGCTTCTAAAATTAGTTTTGGCCCTAGCAAAAGTTTCATTGAGCTAACTTATAGGTTTTGATGTAGAGTCCAAAACGCAAAACCATGATCTAAATCGGTTTTCTAATGTGCTAAAATTTAACAAGTGGTAGCACGCCGACCAACCAATGCTGCGTTTTATTCTAGAAATTTGCTGCGATATAAGTCGGCGCATTATGAGATATCAGTGTGGCATCGGTTGGCGCATGTACCAGGCGTTATAGGGCTTTATGAATAAAGGTATTCTAGCAATATTACATGCACTTTTAGCCACTTCGATTTCTTATGGGCTAATGTTTATCGAGGTTATTCAAAATCCTTTTTGGCTAGTTGTTACTTTAGGTGTGTCATGGTTTATCTGGTTACCTTTTTTAGTCAAAGACAAGCAATGGGCAAGCCTTATTTCCAGTGCTGTACTTGTTTCACCGTGTAGTATTTTAGTTTATAAATTATTGGGCATTGTTTATGGTTAGGCCCTATAACCAGGTTGGGCATGTTCGCCTTCGGCTGGACCTCCGCAACTTGTCACCTTTTGTGCAAAGAGCCGCACAAAAACTGCCAATTTGCTACGGCCCATGCCAACGGCGTTAAGCAACGAAATCGATCATGACTAAAGAAATGGAACTTAAGATAATTTCCCTTTTTGTAGAAAAGTCTAAGCGGAAGCGATTGGCTGGATTCATTGAGTCTGGGAAGCGAGAAAAAGTGATCCATGCGTTCAATGATCCTAGTATATTTGATGAACGCTATATTACGGAATTCAGTGGTGGCGAACGAACAACTGAGAATTTGCTGGAGCAGTACAAGACGCTGGGCATGGGCGGGCGTGTTTATGTCATGTCTGAAAACTCTGATTGGGATGCGCAGAAGTTTAAAATGTCTTACATCCTAGATGAGTGCTTAGCTGCTTGTATTGATACACTGGGATATTGTTGGAAAACACAAACAGCTTTTTACGAATGGCATCATTCTGAAACTAGCTACTTTATGTCGCGGGGCGGGCATGCTTAACAAGGCGCTGCTACGGAAAATTTACTCGCTGGCGCTCCTAAATTCCCGCAGAGCGCGGCGTTAAGGCACCAAGGTAAATGGAATATCCGCTATCACTTAACCTCCTTTGGATAATACCAATAATTGGCTGGTATGCTTCTCGTGAACTTACACCGATTAATAAAGCTGTAATAAGGGGGGTATCACTTGGTGCAATTATTTCACCTGCATCATTAGGTTTGTATAGTATTGCTTTTTATTTTAGCCCAGTTGGGATGGTCATTAGTATTCTGGGCCTAACTCTTACACTCATTCATGGTGCAGTTGGGTATGAGATTGCTACAACAATTGGTTTATACCCCACGAATACCGTAGTTGATGGCAGTGGATCAATAAGTATAGAAATAATAAATGGGCTATTTTGGCCTTTGGTTTATAGTGGTGTTTATTATGTTATTAGTTTTACACGTAGAAAAAAGCCTTAACAAGCGCAATCACGCGGATCAAATTTACGCTGCGCTCCAATTTTCCCGGTGTTGCGAGCGTTATTTCTCATCATAATTTCAACTAAAGGAGTAAGCTGAATTGCTTTCAGATCAGGAGAAGAAAGAGTTAAAACAACAAATAAAGTTAAATCAGCATGAGATTTTTGTTGTTTCTATTGAGGAAATGGACGCCATTGTGAGGTCTTCATCAAAAAGAAATTTGCCAGAAATTAAAAATTCCTGGCAAAAATTAAAAGGAAAAGCAGAAGTTGGAGCGAGCTATTACGCCTCTGCAGATGATTTAAGAACGTTAAGCAAACTTGTCGGTGATCTTGGCGGGGTGGGTGCTAAAGCCTACGTCAAAACATATGGTGGTAAACAGCACATCATTCTAAAGGGATACCCGGGATTACGACGCACTCTGACTGGTACCAAATATGGTATAAAAAACCCCAAAGTTATCACTATGGGGCTGGGCAAAGCAGGCGCAATACACGCAGCAAGGTCTGGAGGTATTCTATCAGTCGTCTTGCTTTCAGCGTATCGAGTCGCAGACTACTTCCTTACAGATAATGCTACATTAAGTCAACTTATCGGCTCTTTGGCAACCGATGTCGTTAAAGTGGGTTTGGCCACTGGTGCGTCTATCACTGCAGCTTCAGCGATAGTTGGGTTTGGTGTAACTTTGGCTATTGGCCCCATTATAGCCGTGGTTGCAGTAGGTCTATTGGCTTCTATGGCGCTGGGTGAAATAGACAGCCATTACGGTATAACTGACAGAGTAATATTAGGGCTAGATGAATTAAGTCAGGGTGCTCAGTCTCAAATACAAAAAACCAAAGAAAATATACTTAATAGGGCAGGTGATGCCGTTGGCTTAATTATTGACTATGCTGTTGACTCGGCAAAAGTTATTCTTATCGACGCTGCTAAGCATCAGCTGCATAAATTCTTGTCAGGAAAGCCGAGAGTATTTTAAATGGAGAATGCAGATAATGCTTCAATAATGACTAAGGCTGCTAGTTTTTTGTTTTTTGTTATTTTAACAATCGCATCTTTTTGGTGGTTTATAGCTAGTAGTTATGGCACGTTTCATTCACTATTTTATGGTGATGATGTTGTGTATTTTAGTAAGGGAGCCATGTATTCATTCGGTTCTGGCATTGTACTGTTGTTGTTAACATTATTGGGGGTTTACCAAAACGTTAAAAAAATAGATCTTTCAAAATATCAAACAAAGTGGGCAACACGAGCTTTCATTTTGGCAACAGTTGCGATGTTTGTTTTTCCTATTGTAGCCCACCTCTCAGTAGATAAACTCACAGCTAAAAATGGATACTTTAAATGTAAAGAGATGAGCTACCAATGGCTCTTGTATGAAAAAATAGTTTATGTTAATAGCCAAGCGGTTTGCACAAGCCTAGCCAAAAATCGTGAAATAACAAGAAGCTTAAACGGACGCTGAAAAGCGCGCCATTTAGCAAAGCGTTAAGCATTAGGGATGCTCTATAAGGACACCGGATGCTCTATAAGGACACCCACCAGTGCTCTATAAGGACACCCACTATAGTTGACTCAATGGTCTCCTCTCGGTAAGCTCGCCGTATCAAGATTTAAAGGAAGCACCCATGACCCGAGCCCGAAAGGAACTCATTGCAATAGAAGATACGCCTTATTACCACTGTATTTCCCGCTGTGTTCGGCGTGCGTACCTGTGTGGAGAGGACTATCAGAGCGGGCAAAACTTTGATCACCGTAAAATATGGCTGGTCGAGCGGATTAAGTTCCTCGCATCCGTCTTTTCTATTGATG
>JAHRVS010000063.1 GCA_019090565.1 Gammaproteobacteria bacterium | reverse complement strand
TCCATTCTATCTTGATGGACTACCCTGATATCCCCGTGGTGTTCGACCCTGTGGTTGCCGCTGGTGGCGGAGGCGATCTCAGTAGCGAAGCTATTATTGAGGCCAGTATTTCACTCCTAATGCCGCAAACAACACTTATCACCCCTAATTCGCTGGAAGCCAAGGCGTATGCGCCTAGTGCAGATAACCTAGAAGCGTGCGCCCATGAACTTATGGAGCTTGGCGCCGAGCATGTCCTTATCACCGGCAGCCACGAGCGAACGGATTCTATTCAAAACCGCTTATGGGGAAACCAACGCTTTATTGCTGACTTCACCTGGGAGCGCTTGCCCGGCCAATACCACGGCTCAGGCTGCACCTTGGCATCAGCCACGGCTGGCCTGCTAGCCCATGGCGTTGATATGGTCACTGCCACTCGAAATGCACAGGCCTATACCTTTAATGCACTCAAAAATGCGCGGCGCCTTGGAATGGGGCAGTTAATTCCTCACCGGATGTTCTGGACAGAAGCAGATGAAAACAAGGTGAAAACCGATGTTGAACAAGCGGAACAATAAGCGAGTCACCCGACCTTGAAGCACCTTCTTCGCGGCCTTTACGCCATTACTCCCGAAACCAGAAATACCGAACAGCTGCTCGCTCACGTAGACAGCGCTTTAAAGGGTGGCATCAACGTGCTGCAATACCGTGCCAAGGTATTACCGGCCACACTGCGCAAACAGCAGGCCAACCTGCTCTGTGCTTTGTGTGAAGATTACCACTGCCCCTTTATTATCAACGATGACATTGATCTCGCTAAGAAGGTCGGTGCCCACGGTGTTCACTTGGGGCAAACGGATGGCAAACCCGCTGTGGCCAGAAAACAGCTTGGGTCCGATGCCATCATCGGCATCACCTGCCATGATTCGCTGCCGCTCGCCGAGGCAGCCTATACTGCCGGCGCTAATTATTTGGCCTTTGGTGCTTTTTATCCTTCTACCTCTAAACCCCTTGCAGAACTAGCTAACGCCTCGACGCTGTCGCGTGCCAAACAGGCCTTCCCCCTGCCTATTGTCGCAATTGGAGGCATTACGCCTCACAACGGCAAGGCGCTGGTTCAAGCCGGTGCAGATATGCTAGCAGTGATTGATAGTCTCTTTACAAACCCCGACATCCAGGCACAATGCCGGCAATTTGAGAAAATATTCTAATCGACACCACCGCAGTTAAAAGCCTCCCTTCATATAGACAAGCCCTTGCAACAAGGCCTGTCAGAAACCCTGAGACACTTTATGAGTAAAGAACTAAATCGTTCCAAAGCCCTGTTCGAAAAAGCCCAGAGGCATATCCCTGGCGGCGTCAACTCGCCGGTGCGTGCATTCAAGGGCGTAGGTGGCACCCCCTTGTTTTTTAAGTCTGGCAAAGGGGCGCACCTTGTTGACGAAGACTCGAATCACTATATCGATTATGTCGGCTCGTGGGGACCGATGATTCTCGGCCACGCTCACCCTGATATTATTAAAGCCGTTAAAAGCGCAGCAGATACTGGACTGAGCTTTGGCGCGCCCACGTCCATTGAGACAGAGCTGGCGGACAGGGTGTGTGAGTTAGTGCCATCTATGGACATGGTGCGCATGGTGAGCTCTGGTACCGAAGCCACTATGAGCGCAATTCGCCTCGCCCGTGGCTATACGGGCCGAGACAAAATCTTAAAATTTGAAGGCTGTTACCACGGCCATGCAGATTCACTTCTCGTAAAAGCCGGATCTGGCGCACTTACGCTAGGCGTACCGACTTCACCCGGTGTACCTGCCAGTGTAGCCGCTCATACCCTGACACTTGATTTTAACGACCTTAGTCAAGTGGAACAGCTGTTCTCCCAATGCGGCAAAGACATCGCGGCAATTATTGTTGAGCCAGTAGCCGGAAATATGAACTGCATACTCCCTGCTCCGGGGTTTTTAGAAGGGCTACGCAGCGTGTGCGACCAATACGGCACGGTATTGATTTTTGACGAGGTCATGACTGGGTTTCGCGTTGCACTTGGCGGCGCACAAGGACTTTTTCAGATCGAACCTGATCTTACCACTCTGGGAAAGGTAATCGGCGCAGGCATGCCCGTTGGTGCGTTTGGAGGAAAGCAGGAAATCATGTCCCAAATCGCCCCACTAGGGCCGGTTTATCAAGCAGGGACACTGTCTGGCAACCCCATCGCTATGGCAGCCGGCTTGGCAATGCTCAATGCAGTCTCAACACAAGGGTTTTATAGCCAGTTAGAAAACAAAGTAAAAACACTGTGTGAGGGTGTGCAGGCTGCAGCGGACCGACACAATATTCCCTTTAGCACCAATTATGTGGGCGGTATGTTTGGATGGTTTTTCACGGAATGTCCTCGCGTTAGCAGCTTCGCGCAAGCAAGCGCCTGTGACAGCAAGCGTTTCCAGAAGTTTTATCACTTAATGCTTGAGGAGGGAGTTTACCTTGCGCCGTCACCCTTTGAGGCTGGCTTTGTCTCATCTGCTCATCAAGAGAAAGAGCTAGGTCAAACGATCGATGCGGCGAGTAGGGTTTTTTCCAAACTATAGCGTTAGAGTTTTAAGCGTAGATACAACCTCAAAAAAGCCGCTAGCAAATGCTAACGGCTTTTTTGATAGAAAACGTCTATTTTAAGACTTTAATCACCTTCACAGTGCTGTCTACCATTGTGCTATCGACATAGCCCATTGCATTTTTGTTACCCGCAACCCAGCTGACCACCTCTTTATCGGCACCTACTTCAGCAGGGGGCTGGCCACTTCCTGAAAACAAGATGCCTGCCCAGCGACTACGCGCTTGCTGAGCACTTACATTGCAGCACATTCGATAAAACTGCGCCCTGACATCTGAGCCAAACGTCTGGTCAGAAAGTGTTACGCTTACACCGCCAGGCAACGTAGTAGCCTTGCCTAGATAAACCCGCTTTAGATCTTTATCCGACAGGCTGGACACCGGACTGGAGGGATTAACGACCACTGAAACATCTGCCATTGACACCGATGCGGCAGTCATAGCAGAAAGAACGAAAACTAACTGAAAAACCTTACTTTGAATTTTTTTCATGTGTGTCGTCTCCTAGAATACCAAGTCAAGTGCAAGGGTGACTGCATTCATGGATTCCATTTCATCTGGAACAAAACCCACATGGTACAAGCCTCT
>JAHRVS010000062.1 GCA_019090565.1 Gammaproteobacteria bacterium | reverse complement strand
CTCAGTCCCGCCCCCTGTAAAGACAAATTCATTTCTTTATCTCCTGCTCGAAACATGCCTACCTGTACAGTATATAGACAGAGGTTTTAATAAAAACCCCTCAGTGAGACCGTTCAGGGATAAGAGCAAGCCTGATAAAACCAAACGCGCTTAAAAAGGTTTTTAATATCCATTTAGGCGCAATCGACAAACTTTAAGACCAAAAAGAAATAAACTCGGCAGGCTTATTCAAAGCCTAAAGGAAGCTTCCGACATCAAGGAAAGCAGCAGCATCTGTGGGAGAGGCCGACGTCAAATGAGGGATAACACCCAGACAGGGTGCCTCAATAGACCTCTTAAGAGTGCAAATATTTTGTTGCGTCCCACTCATCTTTGGATCGATACAATTCGCCACCCACCCTGAGAGCCGCAAGCCAGATTGCTGTATCGCACCCACAGTTAGCAAGGCATGGTTGATACAACCTAAACGCACACCCACCACCAAAATAACAGGCAACGATAAGGTCACCGCAAAATCTGAAAAGAACTCCGTACTATTTAGGGGCACATACCAACCTCCCGCCCCTTCAATCAAGGTGATATCGGAGGGCTCAGACAAACCTTTTTGCAGTTCAGCAATTGTCGCTTTTACCGATAAGTTACACCCATGGTTCTCCGCCGCCAGATGAGGTGCAATAGCATCAGGTAAAGCGATGGGGTTTACGAGTTCATAAGGTAAATCACGAGAGGCCACTTTTTGTAATATCAACGCATCCTCATTTTTCCACTGCCCATCAATTTGTTCGCAGCCTGCGGCAATCGGCTTTAATCCCAGAGTGGAAAACCCGTGCTCATTCAAAGCAGTCAGCAATGCTGCAGAGACAAAAGTTTTCCCTACTTCTGTATCAGTACCCGTCACAAAATAAGTTTGATTCATTATTAAAAGCCTGACTGCAAAAAATTAGCCTGCAAAAAATCACTGCAGGGCATATCTAAAAATGGCAATTTTCATGTGAGAGCAAGGAAGCCCCACACACAGAGCCACCGTACATAATGCATGCACGAAAACTCGAGCACGGAACTGACATAACTATCGAGTAAAAAGGGCTTTTTTGAAGTATCTTGTACTCAATAGTCCCATTTTTTATGTGTTAATAACTTTCCGCTCTACAATAACGTTGAGGACTTGATAGGTGGCCGGAAGCCCCTTCTCATTTCTAAACCGTTCGTAATTTTCTGCTAAATAAGCAAATCGGGTTTTTCCCATTAGGCCGCCTGAACGCGCGCCCTTTACGGTATTAGCACCAATCTGTTTTAAATCTTGCAGGATATCTTTAAAGGTTTCGTAATAATTCGCGCATTGATAAGATGAGATGTTTATGTCAACAAAAGATGAATCAAGCTCTTTTTCATCTAAGGCCGATAACAGCATTGTTTCTATTTCTTTCTTCGAGTAAAAAGAGTTGACATGCCTATTAGCATCAACTGACTTCCAGCAACTTTCCAGCTCTATAAGGGTGCCCTCAATCGGTATAGAAAATGCAAAACATCCTCCCGGCTTCAAAATACGCAAACTCTCGCCAAGCGCCCGACGTAAATCATCACACCACTGCAAAACGAAATTACTGAATATTACATCTGCGGAAGCACATCGTAAGGGAATTTTCTCAGCATCCGCATTGACAAAAAAAATACTTTTTTGTTCTTGGCATTGTTCCATCGAGTAATTCAGCATGTCTGAGGAAATATCAAGCCCAATTACCTCACCTTCGATTCGTTGCTTTATCTTTTTTGTAAAATAACCTGACCCACAGCCAAGGTCTATCAAGGTGGTGTTACCCACACTTAAATTCACACTTAAAACCGATTCCATTTGCAACCACAGTCGCTCGCCAACACGACGTTGTAACGCCGCACTTTCGTCGTAATGGCACGCTGCTTTACCAAAATTCTCAGCTATTCTTTTTTTACTCACTTCTGGGGCGATACTCGCATAAAAACTCCTGTATCTCTTTTAAAAAAGCATCGGGGTCAGTAATAAAAGGGATATGACTAAGACCTTTCATCGTACTTATGGTAGCACCTGGCATTAATGCCCTAACACCCTCTGCCGTATTTGCTGCAACAATCTGATCATTTTCCCCATATATAAACAGACATGAACAACGAATATCTGGCAGCATGGCCCTGATATCTGCCGTACACAGTATATCCATGCCACCTCGCAATGCCTGGGGTGCCGGAATGCCATGAAAATAGACCATTTCTTTTAGTTTTCGAATATCTTCACGTTGCTTCTCGCTCCCCTTTGCTTGTAAAGCAAGAAAACGTATCAAGCTGCCATCAGAGTCTTCTTTTACCAGTGTGGAAAATCCTTCCATTTCTTCTGCTGGCATTCCATACGGCCAGCCATCTCTGGTAATAAATGAAGGTGTGCCCGTCACGGAAATAAGGCCTTTTACACGCTCAGGGTGAGACCCCGCAATGCTCATCGCCACCATGCCTCCCAAGGACCAGCCCATCCACACGGCCTGTTTTGGTGCGACATTTAGTACGTGCTTACTGAGGTAATCAAGGTCGTAGTCACCACCAGGAATGGGGCTACGCCCAAAGCCGGGTAAATCAATAACGGTTACGCGAAAGTGCTCCAGGAGCTCAGGCATAATTTCATCCCAAACAAGGCTGCTCATGCCCCAGCCGTGGAGAAGAACCAGATCTACGGCAGATTCGGGGTTATGGTTCGCTGGAAACGTGTCGTAATAAAGAGATAATGCCACAAGACTTCCTTTCTCTAGTATTGAATTTCTTCAGCAATGTCGGCCAAAGCACTCAGCAGCTGCTGAACTTGCTCTGCACTATGCGCTGCGCTTAATGTAATGCGCAAACGAGCCGTGTCCGCCGGTACCGTAGGAGGGCGGATTGCTGAAATTAAAATAT
>JAHRVS010000061.1 GCA_019090565.1 Gammaproteobacteria bacterium | reverse complement strand
CACTGCAACAAGGGTACGCCCCACTGCTAAACCAGATCCATTCACAGTATGAAGAAGCTCCGGTTTTTTCTGCTCTGGGTTTCGCCAACGAGCCTGCATACGGCGCGCTTGAAAATCTTCAAAGTTACTGCAAGAGGAAATCTCCCTGTATGCGCTTTGCCCAGGCAACCAAACTTCAATGTCAAATGTCTTGGTCGCAGAAAAGCCCAAATCACCCCCACAAAGATTCACCACTCGGTAAGGCAGCTCAAGCTTTTGCAAAATGTTTTCCGCATGGCTCAGTAGTTCTTCAAGTGCCTGGTACGATTCACTGGGACGGCGCATTTGCACTAACTCAACTTTTTCAAATTGGTGCTGTCGAATTAAGCCACGGGTATCGCGACCGTAACTTCCCGCCTCACTGCGAAAACAAGGCGTGTGGCAAACCAGTTTAAGTGGCAACTGCTCAGCATTTAATATTTCATCACGCACAATGTTGGTGACAGGCACTTCTGCTGTAGGGATCAGGTAGAAATCTCGCTCCCCAGGAACTTTGAATAGATCTTCTTCAAATTTGGGTAGTTGTCCTGTGCCACGCAGCGACTCAGCCGACACCAGGTAAGGCACGTACACTTCTTGGTAACCGTGATCGGCCACATGCGTATCCAACATAAACTGGGTTAACGCTCGGTGTAAGCGAGCCATAGGCCCATGCATTACAGCAAACCGCGATGCCGCAATTTTTGCCGCGCTTTCAAAGTCTATCAATGAACCCGCTACGTCAACGTGGTCTTTAACTTCAAAGTCGAACTCTCGGGGTGTCCCCCATCTTCTAAGTTCAACGTTGTCGTCCTCGCTCTTGCCTCGGGGTACGGACTCATGAGGGAGGTTCGGCACGCCCATTAATAAATCGTCGAGTTCAACTTGAACACCTTGCAATGCCGCCGACTTTTCTTCTAGACGTTTACCAAACTCACTCACTTCTGCAAGCAAAGGGGCAATATCTTCACCCGCCGCCTTCGCCTTTCCAATCGATTTAGACCGTACGTTCCGCTCGTTCTTAAGGTTTTCAGTTTCCACCTGAAGGTCTTTACGCTGGCTCTCCAGCGCATTAAAGGCAGCTTCATCAAACTGGTAGTTTTTGACCGTTAAACGCTCCACCACCGTTGCCAGCTCATGTCTTAATAATTTTGGATCTAACATTTATAATCGTCTCGATAATCAAAAAATCTAAATAAATAATTCGCCCAAACGCATTCCACCCCACGTGGCAAGTATGCATAGCGCCACGCTGGAAAGAATGTAACCAAAAGCAGTTGTCAAATGCCCAGTTTGAAGCAAACGTACTGTTTCAAACGAAAAAGAGGAAAATGTGGTGAATGCGCCAAGGTACCCCACTAACAAGCTAAACCGTAGCGGGTCATTCATATGAAAGCGCTCACTGATCACAATGAAAATAACGCCAAATAAAAATGACCCTGATATGTTTGCAAGCCAAGTGCCAAGAGGGTATTGGCCGTCAGCCAATACCGGCGTGATTGCTTTTACCAGCAAATAGCGAGACATAGCGCCCATGGCGCCTCCAATGCCGACCATTATCAGGGGGTAATTTAACAAGCGTTAATCCTCTTGTTTTTCACTGTTCTCACCATAGCGCTGCCACGGGCTCATTTTATCCAGCTGGCGAAAATAATTCAGCTTTTCTGATATCTTGGTTTCTAGGCCCCGCGGGACTGGCTCATAGTACACATCATCACTCAACGCTTGAGGAAGGTAACGCTCTCCGGCGGCATACCCCTGGGCTTCATCATGGGCATATCGGTACTCATTTCCATGACCCAAGTCTTTCATTAGTGTTGTTGGCGCATTACGTAAATGCAAGGGAACTTCATTGCTAACACTGCTTTTAACACGCTTGTTTACCCGTTTAAACGCCACATAAACGGCGTTGCTCTTTGGCGCACTTGCCAAATAGACGATAGCCTGTGCAATGGCCAGCGAGCCCTCTGGGTTGCCCAATCGCTGCTGTACATCCCAAGCATTCAGCGCCACCTGTAAACCCCTTGGGTCTGCGTTGCCGATGTCTTCACTGGCCATCCTTACTACACGTCTTGCAATGTAAAGCGGATCGCAGCCCCCATCTAACATGCGAGCAAACCAATACAGCGCACCATCCGGAGAACTACCCCGAACAGCTTTATGCAGCGCTGAAATTTGATCATAGAAGTAATCACCGCCTTTATCAAAACGGCGCACTTCCCCTTGAAAAAGATCCTCCAAGGTCTCAGCAGAGATGTCACCGCCTCGCTCAGTAAAATCAGAGGCTATCTCTAAATAGTTCAGTAGGCGTCGTGCATCGCCATCAGCATGAATCGCCAATTTTTCCAAAGCACCGTCCGTAATCGTTAACGCCTGCTCGCCTAGCCCCCTCTCGGCATCCTGTAACGCTGATTCTGCTAACTCTTTTAATTCATCTTGCTGCAGGCTTTTTAATACATATACCCTACAGCGGGATAAGAGGGCATTATTCAGCTCGAACGAAGGGTTTTCAGTGGTGGCTCCCACAAAAATAACGGTGCCGTTCTCTATAAAGGGTAAAAAGGCATCCTGCTGAGCCTTATTGAAACGGTGGACTTCATCCACAAATAAAAGTGTTTTCTCACCTAATTCGCGATTTTTTTCTGCTCGTTCGCTCGCTGCGCGTATATCCTTCACACCAGACATAACCGCAGAAAGGCTTTCAAAACGCACATCTAAACTTGCCGCTATCACCTGAGCCAGGCTTGTCTTACCCACACCAGGAGGCCCCCATAGAATCATGGAGTGTGGCTTTT
>JAHRVS010000060.1 GCA_019090565.1 Gammaproteobacteria bacterium | reverse complement strand
CGGCGTACTTGCACACCCAGCATAACTCTAGCCTTAATCGGCGATTAGACTTATTGAAATAGTACAACATTTAGGAGTAGCAACTTGATATAATGGCGCGCAGTGGGACTTTACTCCAGCTCGATTAGCCTTTATTAATAAGGCAATTAAAAACTCAACATAAAGGAAATTCAAACATGCCCAAAATTAAATTCATTCAACATGATGGTGAAGAAATTACCCACGAAGCAGAAAATGGGCTTTCTGTTATGAATGTTGCCGTAGACAACCTCGTTTCAGGCATAGATGCCGACTGTGGAGGCGAGTGTAACTGTGCAACGTGCCACGTTTACGTCGATGAGAAATGGATCGAGACCGTTGGCCAGCCACACGATGATGAAGAAGCCATCATGAGTTTAAACCCCGACCGCAAGCCCACCTCCCGCCTTTGTTGTCAAATTAAAATCAGCGATGAACTGGATGGCCTTGTCGTACACCTACCTGAATTTCAGTTCTAATCCACAACACCTTAAACAAAAAGGACATTGTTATGAGTGACGTTATCGAAGAAGCCACAACCAGCCTTAATGACCCCATTGAGGCGCGTACTAGCATGATGGGCATTGACCCCTACGATATACCGTTAGAAGATTACGACGTTTCTCAACGGGATTTATATCGCTCAAATACCTCATGGGGGTTCTTTGAGCGGCTCCGAAAAGAAGACCCTGTACACTATTGCAAAGATTCTGAGTTTGGCCCGTATTGGTCCATCACAAAATTTGATGACATTTCTGCCATTGATGGCAATCACGAGATATTTTCATCAGAGCCAGTGATCAGCATTGCTGACCCCATACAAGATTTTAAAACTCCCATGTTTATTGCCATGGATGAACCCAGTCATGGCAATCAGCGTCGCACGGTACAAAGCGCAGTGGCCCCTCGTAACCTCGCCAACATGGAAGACCTCATTCGAGAGCGCGCCGGGGCAATCTTAGACAGTTTACCAGTAGGAGAAACCTTCGACTGGGTAGAAAAAGTGTCCATCGAGCTGACGACATTAATGCTGGCCACCTTGTTTGATTTCCCACTTGAGGAGCGCAGCAAGCTCACTTATTGGTCTGATGTTGCCACTGCCGTACCTGGGCCGGATTCCATTATAAGCAGCTTTGCAGAGCGATCTCGCATTCTTTCTCAGGAATGTGCTCCGGCATTTTTGAAGCTATGGAAAGAACGTGAAGGTGACGACGAACCAAGGTTCGACCTGATTTCGATGCTGGCACGCAGCGAAGAAACCAAGGACATGGCCACCGAGCGGCCCATGGAATTCATCGGAAACTTAATTCTACTCATTGTCGGCGGTAACGATACCACCCGTAATTCGATTACAGGCAGCGTATTATTCCTTAACGAAAACCCCAAGGAATACGAAAAACTAACGGCTAATCCTGAGCTAATAAAAACCATGGTCCCTGAGGTTATCCGCTACCAAACCCCTCTTGCTCACATGCGCCGCACCGCAAAGGAAGACTTTACCTTTAGAGGCAAGAATATAAAAAAGGGTGACAAGGTTGTGATGTGGTACATTTCAGGCAACCGCGACAGCGATGCCATTGAAGAGGCGCACCGGTTTATTATTGATAGAGACAAACCTCGCCACCACCTTTCCTTTGGCTTTGGCATCCACCGCTGCATGGGTAACCGCTTGGCCGAAATGCAACTGCGTGTACTTTGGGAAGAGATTCTTAAGCGCTTTAAAAAGGTCGAGGTCATGGGTGAGCCAGAGCGTACTTACTCTAACCTCATAAAAGGTTACGCCACGCTACCTGTTCGTGTTCATCCTATCTAAAGAACATTGTTTGAGGGGTTTCTCAACCCCCTCAAACAATCCTCCTTCCCTACTAACGCCTGACCTGTAGCTATGCGACCAAAATTCAGCCTAGCACTGCATTCACGTTAGACGCTCATAGAAACCTTTCCATCCTCAGCTTAATATAGAATGGTCCAGCGTTTTCATTAGCAGCCCTTTGGTTACATCAAACTTTGACGGTATTTTTATTTTTACTTTATGACCAGAACCTGGGGCAACGCTAATAATTTCATTCTTTAGATTTTTAATTTCACTAACGATAAATTTTATATTTCCCTTCGGGGTCATCAGCTCCAGCTCATTGCCCTTTTCAATTTTATTTTTAACATCGACAAGCATATAGCCAGAAGACACCTCTTCTTCAATCACCTCGCCAACAAATTGTTGCTGGCTAGCGACGGAATTTCCAACTTCGTAATTTTGAAATTCGCTGGGAACGTGGCGACGATAAAAACCCTCTGTATACCCCCTATTGGCAAGGCTATCCAGATTATTCATAAGAGAAAAATCGAACTCCTTTCCTGCTACGGCATCCTCAATTGCTTGGCGATAAACCTGCGCAGCCCTGGCAACATAAAAATGAGATTTCGTTCGCCCCTCAATCTTGAATGAATTAACGCCTATTTCATACAGACGCTTCACATGCTGCACTGCGCGAAGATCTTTGGAATTCATAATATACGTGCCATGCTCATCTTCAAATGCAGGCATATATTCGCCAGGACGACCTTTCTCTTGTAAAAGGAAAACGGGGGACTCACCGCTTGATTCAGACTCTGGCATATCATTGCAACAATCCTGGTCGCTTTGTTGTACGATGGGAATTATATCGCCAGTCTCAGACTGCTTGGCTTCATGAGCCTGGTACTTCCATCGGCAAGAGTTGGTACAAGCGCCTTGGTTTGAGTCCCGATGAGTCATATATCCAGATAATAAACATCGCCCCGAATAGGCGACACATAAAGCCCCGTGAACAAATACCTCTAGCTCTATATCGGGGCAATGCTGGCGAATTTGTTCGATTTCGTCAATTGATAGTTCTCGCGATAAAATCACTCTTTTAACGCCCTGCTTTTCCCAAAATTTCACCGTGGCATAATTCACGGCATTCGCTTGCACAGAGAGGTGCACGGGAACATCTGGCCAGTTCTCTCTCACCAACATGATTAACCCCGGGTCAGACATAATGAGTGCATCTGGCTTTATGGCAAGCACCTCTTGCATATCCCGCACAAAAGAGCGCACCTTGTCATTGTGGGGAGCCAGATTGCAGGCGAGGTATAGCTGCTTCCCCAAAGCGTGTGCTTTTTCAGCTGCTGCGGTGAGATTTTCTATACGATTAAACTCGTTATTGCGAACCCGCAAGCTATAGCGAGGCTGGCCGACATAAACAGCATCGGCGCCATAGGCAAAGGCATAATCCATCATTTTAAGCGAACCGGCAGGTAGGAGCAGCTCAGGCGTCATTGTCACCTCGAATTAAAGTTATGTGAGAAAATTCTAGTCAGAAAGAGTTGCTAGGCAATGTCAGATAGACAAACACCATATAAAGACGGAGCCATTTTAGCACATTGATTAATGAACCCTAACAGGGGTG
>JAHRVS010000059.1 GCA_019090565.1 Gammaproteobacteria bacterium | reverse complement strand
AGTCAAACTTCCAAATTCCACGTTTTACGTTTAAAACAGTCGCTGTCATCATCATTTGATCTCCAGGAACAACCTGCCTTTTAAAGCGAACACGGTCTGCGCCGGCAAAAAGGTAAAGCGATTCTGCGCTTGGTTTCTTGTCCATGGTTTTAAAACCAAGAAGCCCTGCTGTTTGTGCCATCGCCTCTACTATCATAACGCCCGGGAAGACAGGGTGATGCGGAAAGTGCCCCTGAAATACACCTTCATTAACAGACATATTTTTATACGCAACAATGGATTCACCTAGTTCCAGTTCAACGACCCGGTCTACTAAAAGAAACGGGTATCGCTGTGGGAGGTATTCTCGTATTTCGTTTATATCCATTACAACCATGACTCAAACAACCTAAACCGATGTTTTATGCTAAACAAATATGCCAATCTGAAGGTTTTAGATCGTCGAAACTGAACAAGTCAGCACACGTTAAAAAACCGTCTTTATACAATCAGCTACCAATAATTATATTCTAACAGACCGTTGAAACCCTACTAACTCGACACAAAAAATTCCGACAGTAAGAAAATTGCGCGTCAAGTTTTCACCCAAGCAAGATAAGAAGCACTGAAGTATCGAGTTCTCCAGCTTAAAGCAACTTAGTCTAATTTCTTTTCTAGGGCTACAACGCGGCTCACTAATTCATTTAGCTTTCGAAATCGAGCAGCATTTTTTTTCCAGGCCTGATACTTCATAACCCCTCCGGAGCCAGAGGCGTATACACCTGCCTCGGTAATACTTTTACTAACCAGACTCCTGCCGCGAATATGCACCTTATCGGCAATCTCAATATGCCCAGCTATAGCGACCGCGCCCGCTATAGTACAATATCTTCCTATTTTAGTGCTACCTGCTATGGCTGTACAAGCTGCTATTGCTGTGCCCTCACCGATGACCACATTGTGTCCAATTTGAATCTGATTATCAATAATAGCGCCATTACCAATGAGGGTATCTTCCAGTGCCCCTCTGTCCACAGTGGTATTAGCGCCTATTTCAACACCGTTACCGATCACAACGGCACCCAATTGTTCAATTTTCTCCCACGACCCTTCGTGGGGCGCATAGCCAAACCCATCAGCGCCAATCACCGAGCCACTGTGAACAACCGAAGAAGACCCTAGCCTTACACCGTGATAAAGAGTCACGTTCGCATGCAGCCTGCAACCATCGCCCAATTGAACGTTTTCCCCCAACACGCAGCCAGGGCCTATCACCACTTGCTCACCCAACACGACTCCCGCTTCGATTATCACTCCCGCGCCAATGGAAGCAGAGCTGGGAATGGATGCGGTACTATCAATAACAGCTAGTTGATGCACCCCCGCCTTACACTCTGGTCTCGCAAACATTTTGGACACACGAGCATACCCCCAGTATGGGTCTTCCATAACCAGGGCGTCACCAGGGCAGTGAGAAAGGTTTTTCTTTTCAAGGATAACCACGCCAGCTGAGGTACTTTGCAAAGCCTTCAGGTATTTTGAGTTAGCAAAGAAACTAAGGTGGCAGGATTCAGCTAAGGCTAAGGTAGAGAGCCCCGAAATGGTTTTCGTCGACTCCCCAATCAACTCTGCACCCAAGAGCTTTGCTATTTCCCCCAAAGAAATCGGTGTTTTATTTAATCGACTCACAGAAATTCACTCTTTGAAGCAAAGTCTTTTACCACTATTTCAAACTAGGATAACATCTCAACTATTGCTGGCTTTTCTCGTTCAGCTTTAAGGTTACCTTCAGGGTTATATCCATTTTAGGGTTAAACTCTACCAGAGCCTCTCGACGAAAAACCACATCGTAACCGTCTTCTTTCATGATCTCTTTAATGGCCTCTTGCGTGTCACTCAACACAGGCTGGAGCAGCTCCTGCTGTCGAGCCTGAAGCCTGCGTTGTGATTCTTGGCTGAGGGCTTTCAACTCATTAGTGACGCTCACTCCTTCTTCCTGGAACTTGCGTTTTTCCGCATCACCCATCACGGCCCAATCTCTTTTCTGACGCTCTTTTAATTCGCTGATCTTGCTTTTAAGCGTTTCAACTTTTTTTTCTTCTACTGTGAATTCTTTCTTTAACTTAGCTTCGATCTCCTTAACCGTATCAGCCGAACGCATTGCCTTTTGAACATCGACCACCGCAAACTTTTTTTCCGCCGCAACCGCCAGCCCTGAAAAAAAGACTGACCCTATCATTATCCCTAACGCCCATTTACGCATATCTATTTTCCCTTTTTTGGATCAAAACCAAGACAAGAACTCTTGCACTTAAGTCATTAGTATTAAACACAACGCCTCTGCTCTATCGCCTAAAGTAGGCCTATGTCCACTTTATATTCAGAGGCGCCCTTAAATTAAACCCGTCACTAGAAACTCCGGCCCAGCTCAAACTGGAAGCTTTTAGTTCGATCACCGTCTTCGTTTCCAAATGGCCTGGCCATTACAAAAGAAAGTGGCGCAATAGCCGTCATCCACGTTAGTCCTACTCCGACGGAGTACCTGAGCGCACCGCTATCAAAGTCATTCGATTGGCCACTAAAACTATCACTAGCCAGGTCATATTGTAATCGGTCTGTATCAAAAACGTTACCCGCATCTACAAAAAATGCCGTTCGCACGGAGCGCCTATCTTTGACAAACGGGGTCGGAAAAATAAGCTCAACGCTCGCCTCTAATAGTAAATTCCCCCCAAAAGGGTCTAGGTCCGTCAAACACTCAATTTTCCCATTACGTGTCACATAGTCATTGCAGCTCAGCTCAGGATCAAAACCAGGTTCGGATGCATCCACCAAAAACACCTCCGAGCTTTGCGGCCCCAGTGTATTGCTGCGATACCCGCGCACTGAGCCAAATCCACCGGAACGATAGTGCTGAAAGAATGGCAGGCTATCAGTTTCCCCAAAGCCTTCACCATAACCTAGCTCACCGCGAACTCTAATCGCCCAGTCATTTTTAACCGGAAAATAACGCTGCGCATCATAGCTTAACTTAAAATATTCAAGCTCACTGGCACTGGGGACAGTGATTTGCAGCTGCAGACCTTGCGAAGCACCTCTATCAGGAAAGAGTCCTCGATTGAGGGTCGTCCAGCTCCAGTTCAATGACCCGGTAAATACATCGAAATTATCCTGATCTACTAGGAATTCTCTTATTTCAGCTATATAAAAGGAAACATTGGATTGAAGTATTTCGGTATTAGTATATCCAAATGAAAAGCCAACTCGCTGATTCTCATCAATAGGGTACCCATAGCTGACGCTTCCACCAAAAGTGTTTGTGACGGTACTGGGGCCGTTATTTTCTTCGTAATCCGTTTCTCTAAAGAAAAAGTTAAAGCCCCGACTAACGCCGTCAATGGTGTAATACGGGTTATTGTAAGTCAAATTATAGTTATCTTGATAGTTACTGCGGCTTAAAGAAACAGAAAGACGATTCCCTGAACCCAAAAAGTTATTCTGACTTAAACTACCTGAAAATACAGCACCAGTACCATCGGCATAACCAATACTCGCAGTTAGCTCACCAAATGTACCTTCTTCAACCAAGTAGTTCACATCAATTTTGTCATTGGCGCCGCCCACGCGCGGCGTTTCAACATTAACTTCCTTAAAAAACCCCAAACGATTTAATCGTGTCTTCGAGAACTCAATTTTTTCGCCAGAAGCCCACGCGCCTTCCATCTGGCGCATCTCCCTTCGTAATACCACATCAGCCGTTTTCGTATTACCGATAAAATTAATGCGGCGAACATAACTTCTTTGGCCGGGATCAATAAAAAATGTCAGTGCAACCGTTTTATTTTCTTCGTCAACATCAGGAATCCCGTTTACCCTTGAAAATATATAACCCTCATTTCCTAACTGTTTCGAAAGCAGCTCATTCGTTAAGGTAACAAGCTTATTAGAAAAAAAGTAACCCTTCCTGATTAATAAAAAATGCTCGAGATTAGCCTCGGTAGACGGAAGGTCACCAGCAAGTTTTACATCACTAACTTTATATTTATCTCCCTCGAAGACATTGATCGCAATATAAACACTCTGCTTATCGGGACTTACAGATACCTGCGTAGATTCAACCTGAAAATTAATGTACCCCCGATCTAAATAATAAGATCTTAAAATCTCTAGATCACCGCTTAACTTTTCCCGCGCATACTCATCACTCTTGCCGAATAAGGTCCATACGCTGGGTATGCGTAACGCGAACTGCCCCAGCAGCTCTTGGTCACTGAACTGCTTATTCCCAACAATAGTAATGTGCTGAATACGTGCGACATCGCCCTCAGTGACTTCAATATTGATGGCAACACGGTTGCGCGCCTCTGGGGTTACATTGGTTTTTACCTTGGCCCCGTAACGCCCTTGTGACAAGTATTGCCGCTCCAGCTCAAGGTGAATGCGCTCTAGGGTGACCCGCTTGAATATCTCGCCTTCTTCAAGACCCGACATTTTCAAGGCCTCAAGCAGCTGCTCGGTGCTAATGGTTTTGTTCCCTTCAATTTCAATGCTGCTTATAGCTGGCCGTTCTTCGACGCTAATGACCAGGACATCCCCGTCACGCTTAGCTTGAATGTCACTGAAGTTCCCTGTCTTGAAGAGCGCCTTAACGCCACTTGCCAATAAGGCGTCGTCAAGTCGATCACCTATGTTAATAGGAAGCTCCGCAAAAATAGACCTTTCATCTACTCTTTGTAAGCCATCAATCCTAATGTCCGAAACATAGAAACTAAAACCAAAGGCACTCAGGGGAAGACAGATCATTAGAGCGACAACAAAAAAAAGCTTATTAAAGAGGTATCTCATAGGTAGTGAGTAATATTCCTTTGACAGTAGCTGGTCCACAAACCGTTAAGTGTACTTTATTATGGGAAAAAAGCCCGCTTATAAACGGGCTATGTCGTTATATATT
>JAHRVS010000058.1 GCA_019090565.1 Gammaproteobacteria bacterium | reverse complement strand
TTGGCGCAAAATCCGCTTCCTGTTGCGTTGAATATAAAGTTATATGGCTCTTTTGACACTGGGTATTAATCACCGAACTGCCTCTATTGATTTGCGGGAAAAAGTCTCTTTCTCAACCGAATCAATGGCCTCCGCTTTGCAGTCGGCGCTTAAAAAAACAAATTTGACTGAATTGACCATTCTTTCTACCTGTAATCGTACAGAGTTATACTGTGCCCGTGATGAAGCGGGGGGTGGCGATGAGCTGGTAAATTGGCTGGCCGACTACCGGCAGCTCTCAATCGCTGATTTGAGCGAAAGCACCTACCTGTTTTCGGGGAACCACGCAGTGCGCCATGCTCTGAGAGTTGCCAGTGGGCTTGATTCCATGGTGCTTGGAGAGCCGCAAATACTGGGGCAGATGAAATCTGCATATAGCCTTGCCAGAAACTCGGGTGCGGCGGGTTCTCAGCTTAGTCGTTTATTTCAGCATTCTTTTTCCGTTGCCAAGCAGGTCCGTACTGACACTGAAATCGGTCGCAACCCAGTTTCTATTGCTTTCGCCGCAACCAACTTGGCAAAACATATTTTTACGGACTTGCGGGAAACCACAGCACTGTTGATTGGTGCGGGTGAAATGATTGAACTTGTAGCCAAGCACCTTAGCGAGAATGGGGTATCTCATATCATGGTGGCGAACCGAACGTTAGAGCGCGCGCATTCGGTGGCAGAAAACTTTGGTGGAAAAGGGTTTACCCTAGAAGAGTTGCCTTGTCACCTCCACGAAGCGGATATTGTTATTTCGTCCACAGCCAGCCCCGTCCCTATTTTAGGAAAAGGCGCGGTGGAGTCTGCGCTCAAAAAGCGAAAGCACAAACCTATTTTTATGGTCGATATTGCGGTCCCGAGAGATATTGAGCCCCAAGTGGCCGAGCTTGAAGATATTTATCTCTATACCGTTGACGACCTACAAGGCGTTGTTGAAGATAATATGAACTCCCGTAAAACTGCGGCAGCAGAAGCGGAGAAAATCATCGAAAGCCGCGTTGTGGATTTTATGGAAGGCCTGCGTGAGCTGGATGCCGTTAAGACATTGCGTGCTTATCGCCAAAAAATGGACGTACTAAAGCAGAATGAAATGGAGAAGGCGCTTCGAAATCTGCGAAGTGGTCTTGACCCTGAAGAGGCTATGGCACGGTTTGCCCATAGCTTGAGTAATAAAATTATGCACGAGCCCAGCCAGGCCTTGAAAAAAGCCGGTGTGGATGGCAGGGATGACCTGTTGGAGTGGGCGCAGTCTTTATTTGGATTGTCCGGGAAGCAGGACAATAGTGATTTGAATTGACAGTGGTAAACCTTAAAACGAATGAAAGCATCGATTAATTTAAAATTAGAAAACCTGGCCGAACGTTACGAAGAGCTGGCCGCCTTGATGAGCGATGCGACGGTGATCGCTGATCAGGATCGTTTTCGTAAATTTTCCATTGAATACTCTGAGCTGGAGCCGGTCGTACAGTGTTATGCCAATTATCAGCAGGCAGAGAGCGACCTTGAGGAGGCAAAGCTTCTGCAGCAAGACGCCGACCCTGATATGCGAGCAATGGGGGATGACGAGTATAAAACCGCAGTGGGGAATATTGAGGAGCTTGATCTCACTCTGCAGGCGCTTATGTTACCGAAGGACCCGAATGACGGGCGTAATGTATTTCTTGAGGTGCGCGCGGGCACAGGTGGGGATGAAGCTGCAATTTTTGCGGGGGATCTGTTTCGAATGTACTCCCGTTACGCGGAATTAAACAGCTGGCGGATAGAGGTTGTGAGTGAAAACGAAGGAGAGCATGGCGGATACAGAGAAGTTATTTGCAGAGTGATTGGGCAAGGCGTTTACTCGAGATTAAAGTTTGAGTCGGGCGTCCATCGGGTGCAACGCGTACCTGAAACAGAATCTCAGGGGCGCATACATACTTCGGCCTGCACCGTTGCAGTGATGCCTGAACTCGATGATGTAGAGGCCGAGGAAATCAATAAGGGCGACTTACGCATCGATACCTTTCGCGCTTCTGGGGCAGGGGGACAGCACGTTAACAAAACAGATTCGGCAATCCGTATTACCCACCTACCTTCAGGCATCGTTGTTGAATGTCAGGACGAACGTTCACAGCACAAGAACAAAGCCAAGGCCATGTCTTTACTGGCATCTAAGTTATTGTCCAGCGCGCAAGAAAAGCAGTCTTCCGAAATATCTGAGCAGCGCAGAAGCCTAGTGGGCAGTGGTGACAGGTCCGAGCGCATTAGAACTTATAATTATCCCCAAGGGCGGGTGACGGATCATCGTATTAACTTAACGTTGTATAAACTGTCGGACGTCATGGCGGGAGAAGTGGATGCGATCATCGCTCCCTTAATAAGTGAGCACCAGGCCGATATGTTGGCGGCAATGGCCGACAATTAATCCACGTCGCCATAGATAGGACCTTTATCATTCAATGCCCAGCGCTGATAACGAACTAAAAAGCCGAAATTTAAGAGATATTTTAGAGCAAGCGCGGCTATTTTTGGCAGGATCAGAAAGCGCTCACTTAGATGCGGAGCTACTACTGATGGCAGTGCTGGGAAAAAACCGAGCGTTTTTGCGTACCTGGCCTGACTACCCTGTTGAAAGAGCACAGCGAGACGCCTACTGCGAACTTCTAGAGCGGAGAAAAGCGGGAGAGCCTGTTGCTTACCTGCTTGGTCAATGGGAGTTCTGGTCGCTCCCCCTTCAGGTTAATACGCACACGTTGGTGCCTCGACCTGAAACTGAATTATTGGTAGAGCAAGCCCTCGCGCGTTTGCCTGATGGTTCACTCCGAGTTGCTGACCTTGGCACCGGCAGTGGCGCCATTGCCTTGGCTCTTGCCTCTGAAAGACCCAGCTGGAATATCTGGGCCAGCGACCTTTCTGAGAAGGCGCTGGAGGTGGCGCGAACGAATGCACGCCAGCTTAAACTGCCGAATGTCACGTTTTGTCAGGGAAATTGGTGTGAGGCTTTGCCTGAGCAAAGTTTTAATATGATTGTGAGCAACCCTCCTTATATTGCCCCAGATGACCCCTACCTAGAGGGGGATGGCTTGCCCTTTGAGCCAATATCGGCCCTTGTTGCCGGAAATAATGGTTTAAAAGACATTATTTCCATTGTCCAGCAGGCGAGCTTGAAACTTATTGATGGAGGCTGGCTGTTAATAGAGCATGGCGCTGAACAAGGGGCGTCAGTCAGGGATATCTATTCTTCCGCGAAATTCCAGTGTGTTGAGACAAAGCGCGATTTTGCTGGCAATGAAAGGTTGTCATTAGGGAAGCTTAAGCATGCTAAGTGACGAGGAGTTACTCCGCTACAGCCGACAAATTATGTTGCCGCAGGTTGATATCGGTGGCCAACAAGCCTTGCTAGATGCATCCGTACTTGTGGTGGGAGCCGGTGGCCTGGGGTGCCCTGCGGCACTTTATCTGGCTGCCTCGGGAATTGGTCGCCTGCTTATTAATGACTTTGATACGGTCGAGCTCTCTAATCTGCAGCGCCAGATAGCTCACACGGAAGCAGCACTCTCTCATCCCAAAGTTGAATCCCTTAAGGTTGGCATTCAGGCGATCAACGCTTCGGTACAAACTGAACTGTTGGGGCGGCGATTAACGGAAGTGGAGCTATGTAAGGCGGTAGCTTCAGTAGATGTCGTGCTGGATTGTAGTGATAATTTTGAAACGCGGCACCTTATCAATAAAGTCTGCGTGCAAAAAGCAAAGCCGTTGGTTTCTGGTGCGGCAATTGGCTTTGATGGGCAGGTTGCCGTTTTTAATACGGCCCAAGAACACTCACCTTGTTATCGCTGCTTGTACCCTGATGAGGGAGAGCTGAGCTTGAGCTGTGCTGACAATGGCGTAATTTCTCCTTTAGTCGGCGTCATCGGTGCCATGCAGGCTCTAGAGGCAGTTAAGTTGCTCTCAGGGGCTGGTGAGCCACTTGTGGGCGCGTTACTGTTGTTTGATGG
Source organism: Gammaproteobacteria bacterium (assembly GCA_019090565.1). Taxonomy (GTDB): domain Bacteria; phylum Pseudomonadota; class Gammaproteobacteria; order Pseudomonadales; family UBA3067; genus UBA3067. The sequence goes on along the minus strand of JAHRVS010000058.1, from coordinate 3,916 downwards.
TTTGGCGGCAGAGTGGCGGCGTATGAAATTGAAGCGAGATCCAAAATGCCCAGTTTGTTCTAGCAGGCCGCTGGAATCCTACTGACTGGGCTTCTACGGCGTTAAAATTAGGCTAAAAATGCGCATTTACTGCGTGTAAACGCCGGTTTTTCGCTTAATTTTACCTTGTATCTGGCCCCGTTCAGCGTTTTTCAATCGCTTGTTCGGCGCTCATTTTGACTTTTGCAGCCTGAGTCATGCAAAAGCCAAAATGATTGCTTGGTGTTAACCCTTACACTTCTGTCGGCTTGCCCGGGCTGGGTACCGTTTCCTGTCTCGCTTCGGGAGTGCTTTTTACGGTATCACTGCTTGCCACTGTTACTTTTGCAGGCACCTCAACTTTAGGGTGAACCTCCTCTGGTTTTTTGACTGCAGCTTTTTGCTCAGCGGGAACTGCGACAACCGGCGCCTCTTTTTTTATGGTAGCCGCTTTTTGGGCCTCAACTTTTGGTGCCTCTTTTACAGCTACCTTTGTCTCCTTAGGAGGAGGGGCGTCAGGGTGGTTACTTGGTGCTGGCGCACTGGCTTTAGCAGGCGGTGCGGTAGCAGGGGTAACTTCGCTTTTGGGTTTTGTTGGAACCTCTGCAGTCGCTTTTTGGGCTTCCTGGCGTTTTTTCTCGCGGGGATCATTTGACGCGCGGCCTCTTCTCCGGCGTTTTGGGTTCGCGGGTGTCTCGCTCTTCTCTTTGCTTGCCTCAGGAGGAGATGCTGCTTGCTTGGCGCTAGTGATGGCTGCGCTTTCGCTTTTTCTATCCTTGTTTATCGCCTCTTTCTGAGCAGCGGGCTTAGCCGCTGCAGGGGCCGTTGTTTCACTAGGCTTAGGCGTCTGCGTCTGCTTCGGCTTCGGCTTGGCTGTTTGTTTTGCTGCGGGCGCCTCGTCCACTTTATTACTGGCTGCTTGAGCGGCTGTCGCGACGACTGGTTTTACAGCGGGAGCGTTGCTTGCCTTTTCTTGAGCCGGCGTGTTTGTGTCACGAGTTTCCGTTTTTGCAACAGGAGCGGGCTGCTTCTCTTTCTTGGCTGGGGTGTTTACAGCATCCTGCTTATTCTGAGCTTGGCTTTGTCCATTCCTTTTACTTTCATTTTGGGGCTTTCGTGCTGGCGTCTGCAGGTCTGAGCTTGCCACTTGGGGTGCTTGCCCTGTTTCCACTTCCTCTACGCCACGCTTTAGCGGAGGCTTTTTCGGTGCGGGATTCTTATTTCGATCTCGACGCGGCGCCTTGTTGCTTTTTTGCTCGACGTTGCGTTGTTCACTTCCCTTTTGCTCGTTGGGTGCTTTTTTGCTGCTGTCTCTTCTCGCGTTATTGTTCTCTCTCTTGGGATTGTTGTTCTCCCTTTTCTGATTTTGCTGCCGCCCAGAGGTCTCCTGTCTATTCTCGTTGCGCGAGTCATTGCGCGAGTTTTTGCGGGGGTTGTTATTACGGGAGTTTTTTCGTTGGTTGTTAGGCCTGTCATTGGGCTTGCTCTGTTGCGGGGGGCGAGCAGGTTTGCTTTGAGCCGGTGCTGTAGACCCAGCGCTGGTATTGCTCAAGCCGAATATGGCACCAAGGCGTTTGAAAAAGCCCTCCTGCTCTGGCTTTTTGGTGGTTGCTGATTTTGATGCGCCCAGTGTGTTGGCCTGTACTGCCGGCTGCTGTTTTTGGCCGGCATTGGCTAGCTCTAATGACGGAAGCGGCGTAGCAGGCGTTTCTGCTCGCTCTATAAGCGTGACGCTGCTGGTACCCAGTAGCTGCCCATTGCTTTCGTCTTGCTTGAGGCGTGAAATCTCGTAATGGGGAGTTTCAAGGTTAATATTGGGAACCAGTATGATTTTTAGTTCATGGCGGCGCTCTAGCTCAAAAACCATCTCGCGCTTTTCATTGAGGAGGTAGGTGGCCACATCGACAGGTAGTTGGGCGATAATATGCCCGGTATTTTCCTTTATGGCCTCTTCTTCAATGATGCGAATGATAGATAAACCAAGTGAATTAACATCACGAATACTTCCCTGTCCGTCACAACGGGGGCAAACTTGTCCACTCGTTTCGCCGAGAGAGGGGCGCATGCGTTGACGGGAAAGTTCTAGTAGGCCAAATTGTGAAATGCGGCCTACCTTGATGCGCGCCCGATCTGATGAAAGGGCTTTGCGCATTCTATTTTCGACTTCGCGCTGATTTCTGGCTGGTCGCATGTCAATAAAATCGATAACAATGAGTCCACCAATGTCTCGAAGTCGCAACTGGCGAGTGATTTCGTCAACAGCTTCTAGGTTGGTGTTGAGTGCGGTTTCTTCAATGTCAGATCCGCGCGTGGCACGTGCGGAGTTGATGTCGATAGAGACCAGTGCTTCGGTAGGGTCGATGACAATGGAACCGCCCGACGGTAGTTGCACTTCCCGTTGAAAAGCCGTTTCTATCTGGCTTTCAATTTGATAGCGGTTGAAGAGAGGGATTGTATCTTGGTATCGGTTCACCTTGTCTTGAAATGAGGGCATTACCTGCTGGATGAACTTTTGAGCCTCTTGGAATGCATGCTCGCTATCCACTAAGACTTCATCAATGTCTTGGCGTAAATAGTCGCGTATAGCGCGAATAATAACATTGCCATCTTGATGAATAAGCAGTGGTGGAGGGTGCGCATCGGAGGCACTTTTTATGCTGCCCCAAAGTTGGCAAAGGTAGTTTAGGTCATGCTGAAGTTCTTCTGCTTCTCTGCCGACACCGGCTGTCCTGACAATGACGCCCATGTGAGCGGGAATCTCAAGGGAGCTCATGGCATCCTTGAGGCTGTCTCGGTCGTCGCCTTCAATCTTTCTTGAGATGCCGCCCGCGCGAGGGTTGTTTGGCATTAGGACGAGATAGCGCCCCGCTAAGCTAATGAAGGTGGTGAGCGCTGCGCCTTTGTTACCACGCTCTTCTTTGTCAACCTGCACAATGACTTCTTGGCCGGACTTAATCACATCTTTGATGTTTACGCGGCCTGAAATTGCAGAGGGGTTTTTGGAGAAGTATTCTTTCGATATTTCTTTTAAAGGGAGGAAGCCGTGTCGCTCTGAGCCAAAATCCACAAATGCTGCCTCGAGACTAGGCTCGACTCGGGTGATTTTGCCTTTGTAGATATTGGATTTTTTTTGTTCTCGGGTTTGAGGTTCGATATCAAGATCGTAGAGTCTTTGACTATCGACGAGAGCAACTCGAATTTCTTCTGCGTGAGTTGCATTTATGAGCATTCTTTTCATGTATTACCGTTTCAATTGGTGCATTCCAAAGACGGTAGAAGGTACAAATAAGGCAATTTGGCGTAATATCTGAAGTACCAAGCCAATGTTGACTTGGTTTGCTTGCAGCGCCACATAGGGTTTATCAGCGTGTTTTTCGGTCATTCTGGGTGATGCTATTACGCATAACTTTGGCCTCGGTATTAACGTGGCCATCTGACATGAATCCCGTTAAGGTCGCTTCGTTGGGCAGCCATATCGGGGTCAGTAGTATCGTCTTGTTTTCCATGTGTCTGGTTCAAATGAGAGGCTAGTCAGTGAGTTATTCTTCTTAATGCGCTTAGCCGTCTTAACTGCTGGTGTTAGCTGCAGGCATTGCTACTACTTAAGCCTGCGGTCGTGACCAATTTGGTATTGCCAGACAAAAATCACCGTTAATACATTGTGGTTTTTAAGCAATGTATTAACTTGCCGAAATAACTTTTGGCTTAATTCGTCAACATCGTGTAACGAGCCAAACCCCTTAGAGACAGGTTTGACGTGTCATAGGGGTTGCATGATAAATTGCGAAATCTGTATTTTCTAAACGTTTTCTTCAAAATAACTGTGTTTATATGTCCCGATCAGGGTCGTCCTGAGGGGGGCTTAGTCTGTTGGTTCAGGGGGCTATCACCCTGTTTG
>JAHRVS010000057.1 GCA_019090565.1 Gammaproteobacteria bacterium | reverse complement strand
GGCTCGCTGCTTTAGTAAAAGCATGATGGGTTGGCCGTTTCTTCAAAAGCTCACACCATCGCGAGAACAGCGTCTATTTTGAATCACCCCAAGCTCTATTCCAATATAAATGGGGCTTGGGGTACGCTGGCAAGGCCGTCACACGACACGAGAGATGTTATTAACGGCCCTGATAATATTCAAAATAGATAACTCCTGTCGGTTTCTGACCTAGCCATCAGAGAGAACAAAGCCAAGCGTCTCGACTTTTTTTAGGTGAAACTCAACCCGACGGTTTAATGCTCGCCCTTCTTTTGTCGCATTATCAGCAATGGGGTTCTTCTCACCATAGCCATTCGCTGACAACCGGGAGATGGCCACGCCTCTGGCAACAAGATGCAGGCGCACAGCCTGAGCCCTGTGGCGTGACAGCACCAAGTTTCGCTCTGCTGCACCAATGTTATCCGCATAAGCCTTAATATCAACGCTGTAAGACGGGCAGGTTTTTAGCGCGTCAGAAGCCTCATCTAAAACTGTGCGCGCACTAGGAATTAATTCTGCGCTATTAACGTCGAAGTAAATGCCCTCAATACGACCCGCAACAATCGCGCAAGATTTCTGTTGTTCTACGATAGGGGGAATCGTGCATTCTGATTCTGAAATGTCAGCACATATTTCAGTATGCTTGTCATTGAACTCTACAATTTTGACTGCATCAGTAAAAATTTTGTCTATTTCCTCCTCTTGCGCCACGTATTTCTCTTTATACGAAAACCGTTTTACCAGCCCCACCGTCATTTGGCTTGCATCTTTGTCATAACTCTCTAGCTCGGCGCGCAAAGACCAGCCCTTTTTAAAGGCCCACTCACCGCCCAAACCTAGCAAAAGTTGCATGTCGTTTTCTTCATGAGTGGGGATATTTGCCGATGTATTTAAAGTCGATAAACCCGCCTTTAAAAATACTGACCGCGAGCGCTGCCCAAACAGGTGATAGACGCCGCTCAAAGAAAATGGCTTATACGCAATGAAGCCTGACGAAGAAAGCTCAGCCTCACCTAAGTCAGCGAGCGCTGCTTCAATGGATAGCTGATCAAACAAATCGACTCCCGCCGAGAGTTTATAGCCAGTGTCAATGGAATCATCTAGAGAGTAATAGGAAGAACTGGCATCGGGCTTTAATGTCGAAGGACCAAAACCAAGGCCGACATAACTCCCGTCAAATATCTTGCTTTCAAAAAGACTACCTGCATACAGATCGCTGCTTTGTCCGATTAAGGTGAACCCCATAACAAGCCCCCCTGTAGCAGCTAAAAAAGACCTTGAAGAAACCGCTGTTTTCTTTCGTGATGCGTACCGTCCCACCGCCAACACCAAAAAAATGCCCAATAGTGCCAAATCAAACGCACCGACACCATCAACACCTACTTTAACAAAAGGATCTTCATTGCCATCAGTATTCGTATCTATATCATCCACGCCTCTTGGGCTGGTTTCGTCGCCCTGATCCGATTGACTTTCCCCTCCAGGGGTTGGAACTTGAATAACGCTTACATCCAAATCTAAATAGTCAGGTATTTCATCCTTATCTACATCAACACAGGTAGATCCATCATCTACGGCACATTCGTCTTTGTCACTCAGACCGTTATTATTACTGTCTTCGTCGCTGTAATCAGGAATCAAATCACTATCGGTATCGGCACAAAGCTCTCCGTACTGCCCCGGAGTTTGGCATTCTATGCCATCCGCAATCCCATCCCCATCGCTGTCTCCAACCTCACCAACCAAATCAGATGTGTCGACAAAATCAGCAATGCCATCGTTATCTCGATCGCTACAACTTAGCTCGTTTGAACACTCTGATCTGTCGCTCTCTCCGTCCCCGTCGCTATCTGTATCAAAACTATTGGGAAGACCATCGCCATCCACATCATAGCCCCCTTCAACCGTGTCACTGATTCCATCATTATCGTCATCGAGGTCAATATAGTTTGGTACACCATCACCGTCGTTATCGAGAAGCCGAGCCGCATCGACAATCTTAATCAGCGCCCAAGAGTCTACGCCCCCCTTTCGGAGCCCTTGATAGGCATCAACAATACCTATCTTAAGCTGGTTCACTTCACCTGCATTGACCGGTGCAACACAGGTTAAAACCTTTGAAAATCCATCCATTTCTGTACTGTATGGACTGGTGGCTTTAGAAAATAACCCGCTGCTAGTGCGTATATTTTCAACATACAAATCTGCGTTCAACTCATTATTAATACTCGCAACACCGACTTTTTCAACTGCAATATCCCCATCAGGCACCGTTGCGCAGTTAACACCATTTACTAAAATCGCCATAAAATCATGCTGCTTACCAGGCAAAGAAGCGGTATCGGCACTGTATTCATCAGAGCCAAACACGTATTCAATTACAACTTGATCTTGTTCATCAGCGGGGATAAATTCGACATTTAGAATAGATTCATCTCGGGTAAAATGGTCATCGTTGAGACGATAAAAGTCAGAGTCTTCAATGTTAAGGTCAAACTCAACGGCACTGGTTTT
>JAHRVS010000056.1 GCA_019090565.1 Gammaproteobacteria bacterium | reverse complement strand
TTCGAGATGAAGGTGCTGGCACCAAACCCAATAAGCCAGAAAATTTTAAGGGAAGTAGCGCCGAGATGGGCATGAGGTTATCAGAGATACCGGTAGGGTTAGAGGCGTTATTCGAGTTTAGCGCCTACTTTGGTCCTGGCCTATGGGACGGTGATAGCCCCAAGGCTGCTGCTTACAATATTTTTCATCCTGCGAAAGTTGTGGTTAATAAACTCTAGCTCTCGCAGCGGAAGCAAGAAGGGTTAAAACCTCATTTGTAGCGGTCGTTACATATGAAGTGGTTCGGAGCGCGCCACTGGGTGGAAAATAAACACAGCAAACTGAACTTAGGGCATCTCTAAAAATAGTGATTTTCACGTGAGAGCAAGAAATCCCCGCACGGACGACTGCATGGATGCAGGAGGTAGAGCAACGAAGGACGCAATTGCCGAGAGCCGCAGTGTATAAGGTATATACGAGGATTCGAGTACGGAGCTTATGCACACGATGTGCTGTATACAGGTTTTGCAGGAGCCTTAACCGGTGACGCAGCTATCGCGTGAAAAGTGCATTTTTAGAGGTGCCTCTTAGTAATACCCGCTGAAGGACGGGGAGGCATAGAAAAATTGCCGGCATGTTATAGAAACAGCGCCCGTTGCAAGGCCCTGTCGTAGACTAGGTTTAGTGAAAAAGTGTGAGCCGATTAGGGTGATGCTTAATCCTAATGAGCCAGTCAATAATTTTATGGGTGTCCGTTAGTATGCTTGCTCGGTAATAATGCGATAGGTGCCCCGAAGCTAATTACCGGGTTAGGCTATCTAGAAGCGCTTGCCTGATGATATTTTTGGAGTGCGTATTCATGCAATGTAACTCCTCTAGAATAAGTTTTTTCTCTCTTATCAGTCGGTAGAGCGTGCTGGCCTCTATTTCTACTTGGGCAAAGACGGTTTGATTGTCTTTTGTTTCCACAGAGGCATGCATGCTCCCACAGCGCTCATTGTTCGCTACGCTGTTTATAGGGCGCTGGCAGGGCATTTTATTCACTTTCTGGGTGGTTACACTGTACAAGCATTCTTAATTTATCCGAATCATTACTGACGTTAATGGATTGCAAGCCTTGCTCTTCTGGTTGCTTGATGCGGTAGGGGTGCAGAACTGCTTTTCATGAAGAGGGGAGAATCTAGTGCATCATAGATAGTCTGGAGGCTTATGTTGAGCCATACCTTGGTGTCGGGCTGATACGTAAGCTCCTGCTCTATTCGTTCAATAGCGAGCAATAATACTTCAAACGATTGATCTATATAGCCAAGTTCCGCGAAAACACGTGCTAACAGGATAGAGGAGTGGGCAAAAATATCGCTGGCATGGCGTGCTTCCACAGCCCTTGATGTGAAAATTATTTCGGCCGTTTCGAAGGCACAACCGAGTTGAGGAAGGGCATCATTCCATTGTTTTTGTTCGAAAAATATTTTTCCAGTATCGAACCCATCTTGCCAAATATTAATCGCCTGGCTGGGTTTTTTACTTAGTTCTTCTCGGTGGGCACAGCATAAAAATCTCATCTTCATCACTTTCCTTTCCTAATGCGAATGATTCGTATTAACGACAGGTTAGACTCGCATTAGGGTCCTGTCAACAATAAACTTTGAGCTCCTTAGCTTTTCAATATCGAACTAGAACGCATATTATACGGTTGGTTAAGCGTAAAGGCTCAACAAACCACATCTAGCGTTATATATTACAAGGCATTAAGCCGGACAGTTCATCTTCGGCCCGGAAAATCATAGGGATCGAAACATCAATTACTCTGCTCCCTTTGATTTTTAAATACATCAAGCAAAGCATTTAATAAATGAGTTTTAGTGTAAGGTTTTGTTACTGAGCCTTTAAAACCGTAATCAGTAAAGTTGGCCACAATATGACTATCACTGTACCCACTAGAAACAAGCGCAGTTGCATTTGGATCAACTTTTAGTATTTCTTTAAGGGTAACCTCTCCACCAACATCTCCCGGTATAGTTAAATCTAAAATTAGAGCATCAAAGGGTTGATTAGATTCAATATGAGCCTTGTAAAGTGCTATTGCCGACGAGCCATCGGCAGCAGTTTCTGCTTCATAACCGATAGACTCCAGCATTATTTTGGCAAGCTCTCTAATATCGTCTTGATCATCCATAATTAACAGTTTTTTAGGCTTAAAGTCATTTATTTGAATACCACTATTTTGCTTAATCTCTGCTAAATCTAGGTCTTTTGCGGCAGCCGGCAAATGAAGCGTAAAAGTGGTTCCGGCACCTAATACAGAATTAACGCCAATATGACCGCTATGCCTGTTAATAACTGAATAACTTGTCGCAAGCCCCAGGCCAGAGCCGGTTGATTTAGTGCTGAAATAAGGGGTAAACATTTGTTCAATATCTGCCTTCCCTATACCGATACCTTCATCCCGAATTTCACATTTTATGTATCTCCCATTTTTTAAGCCAAGAACGTTTACACCTGAGAGATCTACATTTTCAAGAGTAATATAGAGATGCCCACCTTCAGGCATTGCTTGACTTGCATTAATCGTAAGATTTGAGAAAACCTGCTCAATTTGCCCCTTATCAAGCTCTGAATTCCATAAGTTCTCGGGAATACTAAAAACAGGTTTAACTTTACTGCCAGTTAGATCAAAAGATACCACGTCCTCAACAAGTTCTTTAAGAATGACAAGCTCTTTGACTGGCGCGCCTCCCTTGGAAAAAGTAAGCAGTTGAGAGGTTAGGTGAGTGGCTCTATGTATGGAATTTTCGGCTTTTTCAATTAGCGATAATGCGGGCTTGTCATTGACTATTAATTCCTTAGCCATTGAAATATTCCCGTATAACCCTGTCAGTATATTATTGAAGTCATGCGCTATACCTCCAGCTAAAGTCCCAATACTCCTTAGTTTTTGGTTCACCTGAAGTTCTTCTTGTATTC
>JAHRVS010000055.1 GCA_019090565.1 Gammaproteobacteria bacterium | reverse complement strand
TGGCACACCAGTGGCGATGTTTTGAGGTATTCGATGAGGGTCTCTGATGTTGGTAGTGCAATAAGCCCTTGGCCGTGTACGCTGCTTACCACACCAAACAAATTCTCAGGCAAGCTGGATAGATTCACACAGCTATGCCCTGCCCCCAATTGATGGCTGACTAATGCGCCCAGCAGTATTACGGTGCCTGCGCGATCATCGTCGTAATCAGATTGATCCGGAAGCTGCTCGGCCAAAAAGCAGGCAAACTGGTAATCGAGGGCGCGAATAACCCCTTCATGATAAAAATGCTTCAGCTGACGTAAAATTTGGTCGGGGGAAAACAATTTATCAGGCATCTACCACCCCCTGAGAACAGTTTGAAATCTCATCCTCTAGCTCGACAATAATGCTTTGTGCTGGCTTACTGAAATGGATTCCGTTGCCCGGCTGGTCTTGATTGATACCTCTTAGGAATAAATAGTACACGCCGCCAAAGTGCGTGTGGTAGTCATAATCGGGCACGCGGTGCTTTAAGTATCGGTGCAAAGCCAGGCTATAAAGCAGGTATTGCAGGGTATAGTGATGTTCTGCCATGGCCGCATTTAATTTATCTGGCTGATAATCTTCAAACGAATCACCCAAGTGGTTAGATTTGTAATCAAGGATATAATACTGACCTTCCCATTCAAAAATGAGATCAATAAACCCCTTTAGATACCCTCGCTGGGGCATGAATTCTAGGCGGCCATATTGGCTATTGGGTTGAAGTTGTTGCTCAAGGTTTTGCAGGGTATGGCTTTCTAATACGGCAATGGGCAACGTGAACTCTAGTTCGACAAAGCGTTTATTATTCGGTATTTGATTAAGACTCAGCACTTGGCTATGTTCGTTTGCATCACCACACCCAATCATGGCGTTCAAGGGTGCTTGTAACACCGTTTGGATCATCTCTGCCAGCACTTCGCGCCATTCGTTATCAAAACCAGCCAGCAGTAATTGATCATCAATCAAGCTATGTAAAGCGGCTGGCACCACCTGCGTAAAATCAATATTTTCAAACAGGGTGTGCATTAATGTGCCCGCTTGTGCGCCTTTAGGAAAGCTGAACAACGTTCTGCCCGCCTCATTGTTAACCAGCCCCGCTACGGGCTTTTCAGCATCTTGCAGGGCATCAAGATCAAGTTGCTCCGAAAGGCTTTGCACTTTGTGGCTGGCATTGCGGGTTAACGCCGTAAAACTGCTGACGCGCCAATCGCGTTCTATTTTGGCAGAAAAGTGTTTTGCAGCCAGTGCGGCGGGGTTTTGTGCGGCGGGAATAAACGTCTGGAAAGTTTGCTGCGCTTCGGGGTCGATGTGCCGTAGTGAAATGTGTGCTGAGTTTTCTTTAAGCTTGTTCAACTGCACACTTAGGTCATTATTATTTTCATCCAGAAGCAAATAGCCCAGTGCTGTTTGCGCCAGATAGCTGCCTTGTGATTTGTCCTTTTTGCTGACACCGACATCAGCAACCCCCAAGTAGCAACGGTAGATACTACGGGTTAGGGCCACGTAAATAAGGCGTAGATCTTCGGCGAGGCGTTCTTTATCTGCTTTAGCTATCGCCTTATCATCGTTACCTGCGCCTGCGCCCGCACCTGCGTCGAGGTCAAGCCGCTTTATATTTTGTTGTTCATCTTGGTAGAGGGCCACCGTGGTGGCTTTATAACTGCAAGCAAAGGGAATAAATACGATGGGGTATTCTAAGCCCTTACTTTTATGAATGGTGACAATTTGAACCCGTTTACGGTCACTATCTAAACGCAGCAGAGCATCATCCGATGCTTGGTTCTGGGAGTCGATTTGGTGTAAAAACCAGACTAGTAGTTCTTTTTCACCGGAAAATTCGCTGGCGGCGTGTTGCAGCAATTCAGCAAGGTGCAGAATATTGGTGAGGCGTCGCTCTGCATTGGGGGCTTGTTGTAGGCTTTTCATCACTTGCCCGCGCTGAAAGACCTGGTGCAACATGGGCAACACCCCTTGTTTGCACCAGGTATTCTGATAGAAACTGAACTCTATAAGAATATTTTCCCACTGGCTTTCATCAAAGAAGCGGCTTTCTAGTTCGTCCTGGGTGTAGTTAAACAGGTGGGTGCACAGTGCGCTGCGAATCGCCTGTTCATCAACCTTCACCGATGATTGTGCGCCCCAACCGGGCTCACCCATACTGACACTGGCTACGCCTGCCATCAGCAAGTAAAGGTCTTTCGCTTCCTGGGTAGTGAACACGCCCTCTTTGCTGCTCAGGTACACCGCATCCACATTGCGGCGTCCTAACTCCTGCTGAATCAATGCCGCTTCGGTACGATTGCGCACCAGCACGGCAATATCTTCATTGGCCAAGGCTTTGCCCGCAATCGTCGCCTGCCCCGTCACCCCAGCATTTAATAAACCAACAATTTCGTTGGCGCAATACTCGGCTTGATGTTGGCGGTAACGTTGTTTATTAAAGGGGCCATCGCCCTCTAATAAAATAAACTGAAGCGCTGCGCTGTGTTCCTTTGATTCTTGGGTGCGCAACGGGGTTTTATCAGATTTTCCCCCACTGCAGACAGCCATAAAAGGTATTGCATCGTCATAGATAAACGGTTTTTTTGAAAACTCAAAAAGCTGGTTCGTCGCCTCCACCATGGCGTGGGTGGAGCGCCAGTTAGTATCTAGGTGGTAGTGTTCGCTCACTTCTTGTTTGGCGCGCATATAGGTAAAAATATCGGCATTTCGAAAACTATAAATTGCCTGCTTCGGGTCACCGATTAAATAGACGCCGCACTTGGGGGCATTAAAATAAATACGCTCAAAGATGCCATATTGGGTGAGATCGGTATCTTGAAATTCGTCTATCATGGCCACGGGGTGCAATGTACGAATACGCGCAGAGAGATTTGGCCCAAAATCACTGTGCAGGGTATCGTTGAGTTGGCTGAGTAAGTCAGAAAAGCCAAATACCTGCTGCTGCGCTTTAAGGGCCTTTAAGCGCTGACGAATATCAAGAATGCCTGCATGCTGTATGAGTGCCTTGAGCGAGAGCGGCTCTGCCAATAGCGTTTCTATTTCTTCAAAAATAGGGTGAACGGGGGCCTGCCCCTTAGTGGTTTTTTCATGAAGTTCTTGCTGAGAAAACTTACCCAAGGCATCGGGCAAGTTTTGTGCGTGTTTATCATCGCAAAAGGCATCTACCTTGCTCAGCCAGTCAGGCAGCCTTTTTTTTGTATAACTTCGTTTACTAACGTCTGATTGCTGAATAATAGCAAGTAGGTCAGGCCGCGCGGCCTGCCAATTCTGCTTAAAC
>JAHRVS010000054.1 GCA_019090565.1 Gammaproteobacteria bacterium | reverse complement strand
GTTTGGATAAAGAGGCGTTTCAGACCTTATTGCAGGCGCCTGTTTTGCAAGCGGTGACAACGCTTAGTGTGAATGGTTGGTCAGAGGAGGCGTTGCCCACGGTGGTGATTGATGTGCGTTTGCCTGTTGAATTTAAGCATGACAAGCAGGAGGGGAGAATTAATATTCCGCTTTCTGATTTAAGGAGCCAAATTCCTAGTCTTGATGATGATGCGAGGTATGTGGTGGCCTGTAATGACGGTTGCCGAAGCCGTTTGGGCGCGTACTTGTTGAACGAAGCAGGGCTGGATGCTTATGTATTGGCCTCTTAGCTGTTTGCATCGCACCGGGTTTTATATTTTCGGTGCGACACAATTTGCTTCATCAGCGCGTTAAAAATGCGCTGATGAACGATGCCTTGTTGGGCCTTTTAGGGTAACAAGCCTTTTTCGATGTGCTCGGTTGAGGGGTACACCTCTTCTTCAGTGCCGACACCACCGCACTCAGCGCCCAGTGGGTTGTTGTCTGCACGAATCACATTAATGTAAGGTGCGTAGCCAGTCGATACAACGTTGGCTGGCATGGAGGGCGTGGCTTCTTTAAGCCATGCTTTGACGTGCCCACCGGTGCAATATTGCACAGTAGGAATGTATACCTTCAATTTTGATACACAGCTTTCCAATAAAGGAAGGCTTGCTCGAAAATTCACGCTGCTGTAAAAATCAGCGGGGACATTCCCACTCTTCCATTGAATGGCGCCGACATCTTCAGTCCGTGCGCCATGGCTATAATACTCAGCCACGGTAACTTTTGGGTTTTTAATTCGTTTCCAGTTGGCGCTTGCTTCAGGTTTTACTGACATTAAGCCGTTGGCATTGTAATGATTCCCTGAATGATCCTTAGTGAAAGCAATTCCCTCAAGTGTACTATCGTTTGGCATAATGGCCACGGCATGGCGTGTGGCGTAGGTTTTGGTTCCATCACTATTGCTGCAGCCATGGGAAAGGTTGAGTGATAAATAAGCGGTACTGCCTTCTTTGTAATCTCTGCCGCTATAAAAATCGAGATTGTCTTTGGGAACAAAGTTTGCGTGAGCGATGGCGGTATCTGCGATCAGAACACTGATGGCGGCGGTGAAGATGAGCTTTAGCTGTGTGGTTTTCATGGTTTACCTACTACTGGTTTATTTGTGATTCAGGGAAAGGAATATTACCAATGTTTTTAGTGAGTCTAGGCGTGGTTATTTGTCGCACCCTGATGTTGGTTGTTCGGCAATCATCGCGGAGGCCATTGATATATTTGGACTAAGCTTTAACTGGCTGTTGGTATTTTTCTGGCCCGATATATATGGCGTTAAAGCTTTGTCAAAAGTGTTTATTTGGCAATGTAGGCGCTGCTTTTTCAGTCGATTGTTACTTGTGTTTGGTGCTACTTAGCTCATCGCAATAGCCTGTTAAACGATCGCTTTACAGTGGAGAGTTCGGGGTGGTTTGGGTTAGACCCATTGCCTCTTGATAAGGAATATGAAAAGCACAGTGACTGTATATCAACTATTAACGATGCTTGGTGATGCCGGCATAAAGCTGTGGGTAGAAGAAGGTGAGTTGCGTTTTCGTGCACCGAAAGGGGCGTTGACGCCGGGTTTGCGAGACCAAATCGTTAGCCATAAGCCTGAGCTTATTCAGTTTTTACAGCAAAGCCGCAGTGGAGAGGTGGTTAAACAACGAAAAATTGAGGCCGTTTCTCGGTCAGTTCCTTTGCCGCTTTCTTTTGGGCAAGAACGGCTTTGGTTTTTGAGCCAGCTTGAAAAAGACAGCAGTGCTTACCATATTCCTATTTTACTTGAGCTTAACGGTGTGATGAAGCCTGCTCGCTTAGAGGCGGCATTGGATGCGTTGATTGATCGACATGAAATATTGCGTACAGTTATCGTTGCGACAGAAAATACCGCAAAGTCTGGGTATTTACAGCGAGTTCTCCCTAGGAATGGCAGTCTGGATAAGCAGGAGCTAGACGGCCAGGTTTTTGATAATAGAGATGTCGACAAGGACGTCGACAAGAAAGGCGGGCTGCGTTTCGAAGACATTCGTCACCTAGGGGAGGTCGACAAGGAATTACTTCGGCTCAAGCTCATTGAGGCAACGCGCAGCACATCCTTTATTTTAGAAAAGGGGCCACTGCTGCGCACGGTTTTGATTCAGCTTGCCGATGAGCGCTATCAGTTAATTCTTACCCTCCACCATATTATTACCGATGGTTGGTCGATGTCGGTATTGGTGAGAGAGTTAATCGCCCTTTACTTGGGGCAAACCTTGCCACCGCTTGCCATTCAATATGGTGATTATGCCCATTGGCAACGGCAGTGGTTATCGAGCAATGAACGCGAACAGCAGCTGACGTTTTGGTGCAATCACTTGGAAGCGGTGCCGGTGTTAGAGCTGCCGCTGGATAAATCCCGCCCAGCCGCTTTGCGACCTCGCGGGGATGCGCATTTTTTTTCTTGGCCCTTGTCGCTGCAAGAGAAGGTCAGTGAGTTTAGTCAGCAAGCGGGCTCCACCGTGTTTATGACAATGTTGGCGGTTTTTGAAATATTGCTTAGCCGTTACAGTGGCCAGAATGATTTTGCGGTGGGAACGCCCATTGCCAATCGAACTATGCCTGAGCAGGAGCCGCTGATTGGTTTTTTTGTCAATACTCTGGCGTTGCGTGCGAAGGTTGATCCACAGCAAAGCTTTGAAAGCCTACTAAAAGTGGTGCAGCGCTCCACCCTGGAGGCTTACGCCCACCAAGACCTGCCGTTTGAGCAGGTTGTGGAGGCATTGAATGTTTCCCGTGAGATGAGTTACACGCCGCTTTTTCAAGTGATGTTCAGCTTGCAAAATGAAAGCGACATCGGTATCGAGCTGCCGGGCCTGAAGGTGGTCACGTTGCCACTTTCACGGCGAAGCAGTAAGTGCGACCTGAACCTGACATTGACTGAAACCCCGGAAGGCTTCCGAGGCGAGCTGGAATACAATACGACGTTGTTCAACCCGGAAACCATTGTGCGGATGGAGTCCCAGTTACAGCAGTTGTTGAAGAACGTACTGGCCGCGCCCCAAGCACCGTTGCAAAAAATTTCGTTGTTATCGGATTCCTTGCGGCATCAAATTCTCGGTGATTGGAATGCGCAGACATTGCCAGTGGCCGAGGTAGAAAACAGTGGCTATGGCTTGGCAGCGCTGTTTGAAGCACAGGTTTTACAGCAACCCGATGCGGTTGCGTTACAGCATGGGTCGCAGCAGCTGAGTTACGAAATGCTGAACCTACACGCCAATGTGTATGCGCAAAGTTTATTAAAGGCGGGCGTCAAGGCTGACCAGGTGGTGGCACTGTGTGGGCCGCGTTCGCTGGAGCGAATTGTTGGGTTGTTGGCCATTGTTAAAGTGGGTGCGGTGTATATGCCGCTAGAGACTAACTTGCCAGCAGAGCGTCTTGCTGTGTTGATGTCTCAAGGTGAGGCCGCATGGAGCATCGTTGCGGAACAACAAGCAGAGGGCTTTGAGAGGCTCGCTACCCAATGTTTGCCATACCCACAGCTAACTGAAAATCAGCCCTGTGCGGAAAACCCAGGTATACCGGCGCAGCCAGAGCAACGTGCCTACATCATGTTTACCTCTGGTTCTACCGGCGAGCCAAAGGGGATTGCGATCCCTCAGCGCGGCATTGTACGCTTGGTAAAAAATAACGGTTTTCTTACGCTGGAGCCAGACACTTGCCTGCTGCACTATGCCCCTTTGGCCTTTGATGCCAGCACCTTTGAAATTTGGGGGGCATTGCTCAATGGCGGAAAGTTGGTGGTGGCGCAGCCAGGAATGCTAGAGTTGGAACAACTCGGCGATGAAATTTCCAGCCAGGGTGTAAATACGTTATGGCTAACAGCTGCTTTGTTTCATTCCATGGTTGAGAATCATCCGACTAGCCTTGCACCCTTACGTACGTTGCTTGCTGGGGGCGACCAGTTAAACCCCCATTGTGTACGTAGCCTGCTTTATCGTTATCCTTCCTTGACCCTTATTAACGGCTATGGCCCGACGGAGAACACCACATTCACTTGTTGCCATGTGATGCAATCGGCGGACCAGGTGGGGCGCAGTGTGTCTATTGGAAAAGCCATTAACCACACGCAGGTTTATGTGTTGAACGAGGCGTTGGAACCCCAAGCAGTAGGCGTGCCAGGAGAACTTTGTACGGCTGGGCAGGGTGTGGCGCTGGGTTATTTGCAATCGGATCAAGGTGTCAGCACTGGCGCTGGTGCGTTTATTTCTAATCCTTTTGCGGAGGAATTTGGACACGGGCCGGTGTTGTATCGCACGGGTGACCAAGTGCGTTATTTGTCAGATGGCTCGTTGGAATTTTTAGGCCGTATCGACCAGCAAGTTAAAATTCGCGGTTTTCGCATTGAGCTCGGTGAGATCGAGGCGGCGCTTACCAGCTTGCCCTGGGTGACTGGTTCTGTTGTGCGGGTGCAGGAAAAAAACCAGCAGAAGTACTTGGTGGCTTATCTTGAGGTGGATGTTTCAGAGGGCAGTGTTTCGCAGGGCAATGTTTCAGAGGCGAAAGTGCCAGAGGTTAATGAGGCGCAACAGGCCGCTTTGGTTCAACGTAGCCGTAGCCAACTTTCCCGCCTGTTGCCGGACTACATGCAGCCTACAGCCTACCAGGTGGTGACGAGTTTGCCGGTTACTCGTAATGGCAAAGTCGATCGAAAGGCTTTGCCGGAAATTTCTTTTGGAGGCAGTGCCAGTGCGGACGGTGCCCCGTCTACCAAGCTGGAATCAGAGCTACTCAGTATTTGGCAAGCGGTATTAAACGTGGATGCAATGGGTGTTCACGATAACTTTTTTGAGCTGGGCGGGCATTCTCTGCTTGCAACACAAGTGACATCACGGGTGCGAAAAAAGCTGGGTTTTGAGTTGCCCGTGCGAGAAATGTTTACCTCGCCCACCATTGCGCAATGTGCACAATGGTTATCGGTGCATGGCTCTCAAAACATGGCCTCTAAATTGGGTGAGCTGGTCAAGCGTGAAGCAGCCTCAGTCGTGCCTGCAACGTATGCCCAGCGCCGTCTGTGGTTGCTTGAGCAACTGAGCCCTGGCTCAAGCGCGTATTTGATTCCATCAGCACTGCGTATTCGCGGGCCTCTGGATATGGTCTGTGTGAATCAGGTGGTTAATACTCTGATTGCGCGCCATGAAAGTTTACGTACCGCTATCATCGAAGATAAGTCGACAGATCAAGTGGTGCTGTGTCAACAGGTTAGCGAGAGCCTAACGGTGGAGATCGAACGGGAAAGCTGCGCAGAGAGTGCCAGCCCAACAACGCTTCAAGGTATTATTAACGAGGAAGCTAAGGAGGGCTTTGATTTAACGCGGGCACCGTTGATGCGAATGCGTTTTGTCGCCCTCGATAACGACCCCAATAAGCAGGAAGATACACTTTTACTTTTGACCATGCACCATATTATCTCTGATGGTTGGTCTATGTCGGTGTTTATTAACGAATTCACCGCTCTCTATGAGGCCTTTCGTAAGGCGCAGGAAAGCCCTCTTCCCGCTGCGGCACTGCAATACGGTGATTATGCTTGCTGGCAAGCGCGCTGGCTGGATGATGCGCGACTGCAAACGTCTTTGGATTTCTGGTTGGGGCATATTTCGGATAAAGACCCCGTGTTGCATTTGCCCACCGATTTTCAACGCCCGAGTACGCCATCGTCACCGGGGGCGATGTGCCACCGCACTTTGCCTGTTCCCTTGAGTCAGGGTTTACTGGCCTTGAGCGAACGAGAAGATGTGAGTCTGTTTATGTTGGCGCTATCAACTTGGCAGCTGTTGCTTTCTCGATACAGTGGTCAGCAACGCTTTAACGTGGGTTCGCCGGTGGCGGGGCGTACCTTGGCCGAAACAGAGTCGATGATTGGTTTTTTTATCAACACGGTGGTGTTTGGTGCGAACGTTGATGAAAACCTGAGTTTTCGCGAGTTTCTTTACCAAGTGCGCGAACAAAGCCTTGACGGTTTCACTCACCAACATTTGCCCTTTGAAATGCTGGTGGATGCCTTGCAGCCTGAGCGCAGCTTGCGCCATTCGCCTTTGTTCCAAGTTTTTATCAACGTGCTCAATTTGCCGCCAGCGAGCCGAGAGGTGGCTGATTTATTGATCGAAGATTTAAGTGATGAACAACAAGATTTCAGCGCTAAATTTGATTTAACACTTTATGTCCAGCCTCAGGAAGAAGGCTTAAAACTTTCAATGCTCTATCGCAGTGATTGTTTTCAGGCAGAGAGTATCGATCGGCACTTGGCCCAGCTTGAAACCTTGTTTGCACAAGTGGTGCATGATTTGGACCGGCCTTTGGCGGCGTTTAGACTTCTGCAGGAGGATGATAAAGCCGTTTTGCCTAAGCCTCAGCGTGATTTTCCCCATATAGATTTCCCGTTGCCGCAAGATCAAATTTCTGAGCGGGCAGGCAGTCAGGCCGAGACCACTGCTTTGGTGGATATGGATGGTGCGTGGTCATACCTAGATTTAGAAACACGCAGCAATCAGTTGGCCGATGCATTGATAAAGGGGGGCTTGAAGCAAGAGGCCCCAGTGGTGATTTATGGTCACCGCAGTGGTGCATTGGTGTGTGCGATTCTGGCAATCATTAAAGCCGGTGGGGCTTTTTCGGTGCTCGACCCCGCCCACCCTGAGGCGAGCTTGTTAGCTGCCATTGACGCCCTTCAGCCTCATGGGGTGTTGGCGCTGGAGCGAGCTGGCCCTCTATCAGAAAAGCTGTCTGCCGTATTGCCTCAAGGGCCATTACAGCTGGCGGTGCCCGCGTTGGGCACATGGCAGGAAAACAACCCCTTTGCCGCATACAGTGGGGCGCGGCTTGTACCGCAACCTGATCACCTCAATCAGCTGAGTTACTTGATGCTGAGTTCGGGCACCAGCGGGCGTTTTAAAGTGATTCGCGGTAGCCTGCGGCCCATTGCGGCCTTGCTTGATTGGTACCCACGCAGTTTTTCTGTGTCGAACGAAGACCGTTTCAGTCTTTTTTCGGGTTTGGGGCATGACCCATTATTAAGGGACATTTTCGTACCTTTGAGCTTGGGGGCGACCTTGTTGATTCCTGCCCCAGACTTAATGAAAAAGCCGGGGCCGTTACGGCAATGGATGATCGACAACCAGATCAGTGTGTCTCATCTGACGCCGGCGCTGGCGCAGCTGATTACTCAGGATGGGGATCAATCACCGGCCTGTGAGTCGCTGCGTTATATGTTGTTCAGTGGCGATAAGCTTGCTGCGGAAAATCTTGCGCCTGTGCGCGCCTTTGCGTCAAAGTCGGCCCTGATTAACTGTTATGGCTGCACAGAAACCCCGCAAATTCATAGTTGGTACCGAATCAATGATGGGGAGCATGGTCTGGTTCCCGTAGGGCAGGGCAGTGAATACAGCCAATTATTGTTGATGGACAAGCGTCAGTGTTTAGCGGGAATAGGTGAGATGGCCGAGGTATTTGTTCATTCCCCCTATTTGGCTCTGGGCTATGACGATGCCGTCCTCAGTGAGCAAGCATTTATTCCCAACCCTTTCAGCGGGGCTTTAAATGTCGCCAATGAGACCTTGATGTACCGTACCGGAGATTATGGCCGTTACCGAGCGGATGGCTCGGTGGAAATATTGGGGCGTAAAGATTTTCAGGTTAAAATTCGCGGTTATCGGGTTGAGCTGGAAGAAATTTCGGCCTGCATACAATCTATTACACATGTTAATCAAGTGGTGACTTGTTACGAGGTAATGGATGAGCAAGGACAAACCCCCCAGCTCATTGCGTATTTGTGTGCATCGCAAGAGCAAGCCTTAAATAAAGAACAGCTTCGAGAGGAAATACGGCAACGTTTGCCGGACTACATGCTGCCTAACGATTTTGTTGTGGTGGCAGACATTCCTTTGACTCCGAACGGGAAGCTCGACCGCAAAGCATTACGACAACGGGCTGCTGAGCAGGCTAAACCTTTTCGCGCCCCCGAGACAGACACTGAAATAACCCTTGCCTCTTTATGGTCGGAAGTTTTGCATCACCCTGCGGTGGGGGTGAATGAAAATTTCTTCGCGCTGGGGGGGCAGTCCCTATTGGCAACGCAGCTTTTGGCGCGGGTCAAAAGTCATTTTAATGTCGAGTTACCCTTGAAGCTGGTCTTTGAATTAACCACCATAGAAACCATGGCGGAATACATTGATACAGCGCTGTGGGTGCGCGACGATGCATCGCAAGGGCCTACAGATAGCGAGAGTGACTGGGAGGAGCTAGAGCTATGAGCCAAAAGGT
>JAHRVS010000053.1 GCA_019090565.1 Gammaproteobacteria bacterium | reverse complement strand
TTGGCGCTGACTCCAAGCGCATAAAAATGTTTGGCACGATGACGCACTTGGCAAGGCCATATAAACCAAAAATAAAATAGACCTTATGGGTACTTTCATGTGGCTTTC
Organism: Gammaproteobacteria bacterium; assembly: GCA_019090565.1. Classification (GTDB taxonomy): domain Bacteria; phylum Pseudomonadota; class Gammaproteobacteria; order Pseudomonadales; family UBA3067; genus UBA3067. The sequence goes on along the minus strand of JAHRVS010000053.1, from coordinate 17,978 downwards.
TATGGGGCGATTTATCTTGATTTTGTCGGTCTCCCCCTGCTATGTACGAAGATAAGAAATATGCGTAGCTATTCCCCCTGCGTCTTCATCAAGGGGGGCCGTAGCAAATGGGTCAGAGTATTTGGTGTTTTGAATTCAGTCAGAGCGGGAATAGCTGCGCTACCGTGTTGAATGCCCTGGGTCTAGCTATCAATACAGAAGCCCTATAAGGATACCCACTATAATTGTTCTTTTATAAACCTACTTTTTATTAATTAAGCCTGCTGATTGGGATAACCGTCTCATTTTCGATGTGTTTTTATAACTCTCCATTCAATTACAGGTAATGACACAGAAGATCGAGTTGCATTTTTGTTATAAAAGATGGACGTTCTTTTTTATCCTCCTTTTTCATCCTTACTTATTGATCCTTTTGTTGTTTATGGCAAGCGAACCGTCGTTTTTGATTAGGTTTGGTCAGTGAGAGGCCGGTTGGTTCTCACTGACCAGCAGAACACTAGCGAACTAGGCGGCCGCCTCTTTAGTTTCTTTTTTGATACTTGTTAGGACGAGGACCCTATTTATACACTCTAGAAGAAAGCCCGATATTGCAAACAAGCCCCAGCCTAAGACTACAAATCCCCAATGCACTGGCGCAGCAAAGAGCTCTTCAGCATAAAAAAATGTGTGGCCCCATTCGTTATATCCCAAGTTCGGCATAATAAGCAGCGGAGCTGCGGCTAATATAACTAATGGAACCGATACGCGTCCAGAGTAGTCAGGCATATTAAGGTGTAACCAAAGTAAGCCAACGATTGCGCCAACTGCTGCCATAGGTATTAATCCATAAAATAGCTGGATGTGAGTCGGTGTGAAATCGGTATCGCGGATAGTGACTTGATGCCATGCCGCATCAGCCTCAACCCATAACCCTAAAACACATATTCCCATGAAACTAGCCATAGCCATGATAGTAAAAATAAGGATATAAACACCAAGTTCTTTAGTCGGATCCATGGCCAAAACGGTTTCTTTTGTTGGGCGAGTAAACCACACTAAAGGTACGCCGATAACTAAAGCAAGGCCAATTACAATTGCTTGGCCATAAAGCCAGCTCATCCAATAAACTTGAAACTCGGGTTCAAAATAGTCGAGCCCCACAGTGAATGAGTTTGCTTCCATGTACCATCGGTAAAGGCCAAGGGCGACAGATGCCACTATAACAATGATGGCGCCTAACGCTATAGGCGGTCTGGGAATGCCCTCATCATCTGTTGGGAAAACTAAGTTGTTTATAGTCTTACCTATAAACGATGTATCTTCCGTTTGAATCGGTTGGTTTTCAGCGATAGCCATCTATAGACTCTCCATTGTTTATTATTTTTTTAATATGATAAATATGACTAGAGATTGACACCCAAGTACAGATAACCCGCTAGTCGCCTATAACATGATAAGTATCGCTTGTAACGGTTCATAATCACGGCTATTCAGAGACAATTAGTTTTGTGAATGTCTTGCACCCACAGTCCGAAAGCTATGGTGCGCTTGAGCCTTTATTGGCACCTACCTTTGGATACCTACATGTCGTTTATTCAAAGCCTAACGGTCGTTATAGGCCGACTACAAAAATTTACAACGTGGCGCGTTATTAATGGGTACAGACCATCAGTCTGCATGCTAGACCTATACATGAAAGTAAGGAAACATAGAGGGATCCTCTAAAATAAATGGCACAACGATTTCCTGCTATGTTCGTTGGGGGTACAGATGTTACGAGTAGACTTACTTCACAGTAGTAATGGTTTTGACACGCGAGATATTCAAATTTTGCGTTCAAGAATGCTTGCAGTTTTTAAGGAAGCGGAGCTGCCCCCTCATTGGCACGAATGGTCAACGAATGACAGGGCTTTGCCTTATTACCTTAGGGGCGTAGACCCATTCTCGATTTTTATAAACGGCAAGCTTGTAACAGTGGATAACGAGGATGAACTATTGGGTTCGAAGGAAACTTGTGCTGTACACCACTGCCTTCCCAGTGAGTCCGTTCTTCTTGCCTTATTAAAAGACCGCCAAAGTTGGTCCCGACTCAAGACAAACATTGCTCCAAAATTGATGTGGTTTCTTTTCGTGCTGCCTTTTTTATTGCTTGTGCTGTTGCCTGTTTCAATGTGCAGTGGGTGCTGGCCTGGTTATGTAAACGGGTCTTTGGAGTCGTTTGAGCAGCTGGACTACAGGAAGTTAAATGGCTTTGTTTACCCCTTATTATTGATTACCGGCAATATGGCTATTGTTGCGGTATATTTAAGGTCTTATTTTACCAAGCAACCTCGGCTTTTTCTTTTGGTTCTGGCTTCGATGGTAGCGATATTAAGCAGCAAACTTGTAAATGCCGCCCTGTTTATAGAGGTGGGAGGGTTGCTTTTGTACCTGATTGTTACGGTATGGTTGTGTTTTGTAAGCGTTCAGCCTGAGCGATGCCCTCGCTGTGAGGCTTTGAGAATCGACAAACTCTAGTAATGTTAGGGTAACCTGTACTTATTTCCTTCAAATGTCGTGTACAATTGTTTTTTCCTAATCTCTGAATGCCGCAGCTGGTTGTAAACTCAGCTGCCAGCGAATTGCTTACCTAGCTTCAAAGGGAGCTTAATTCAGAGTAAAACAACAATAAGAATGACTTATGGATGAACTACTAGAAAGAAGAGAACTGGCCTTAGAAGATGGCGCCATTTCTTATTTAGTCGGTGAAATAAAACCCGGGCGTCCTAGCTTTCACCTCCTTCATGCAACAGGGTTCAATGCGCAAACATACCGGCAAATTCTTGAGCCTCTTACTGAGTATGTGAATGTATATGCCTCTGATTTAAGGGGGCATGGCTTAGGGTCTCTGGATGCCAATCCAGAGCGGTTGGACTCATGGGACGTTTATCGCAGAGATTTCTTTCAGTTACTAGATTTCATTGATGAACCTATCTACCTAATGGGGCACTCTGTAGGCTCAGTGGTGTCCATTGCGGGGGCCTTGCATCGCCCGGATATTGTGAAAGGCCTGATCTTAACAGAGCCTTTGATATACCCAGAAAATATGATGCAAATGTTTGATCAAAGTGACCCCAATATGAACCCGATGGTGATGGGGGCATTGAAACGCCGTGCCACCTTCGACTCGGAGGATGCGATGGTTCAGAATTATTTGGACCGGGGTGCGTTCAAGACTTGGGGTGAAAGCTGGATAAGAGACTATGTTAAAGGTGGGTCTATTGCTAATAATGAAGGAGGCGTGAAACTGAGCTGCCAGCCGGAGTGGGAAGCGAAATCATTCCAAGTCGCGGAAGACACGCCGTGGGATGATATTAAGCAGTTATCTTGTCCTACTTCAATTGTTTATGCGAAAGGGGCTGGATTTTCTACGTGTCATGAAGTTGGTGTTGATAAGTACTTAAGCTTGCAGCCTGATACAACGGTTACGGTGGATACCGAGGCCTCGCACTTTTTGCCTATGGAAAAATCGGGTTTGGTGATTCGCGCTGTTAAAGAGATGGTCTCGCGCACCGCCTAAGTAGACGGTTATTCTTGCATTTTCCTCGTGGTATGGGTTTACTGACTTGGCTGCCACGATTTTTTAAAAAATCGGGTTTATTCGTTGATTGAGGTATGCGCGATGCCCCTACTAAGCCAGAAAACCGATAACCAAGCTCCACTTCGCAATGATATTCGTCTAATGGGGCGCTTGCTCGGTGAAACGATATGCGAGCAAGCGGGTGATGACGTCTACACGCTGGTTGAACGAATTCGTCTGTTATCCAAAGATGCGGCGACCGGTGACGAGCAGTCCATCTCCGATTTGCAGAACCTCCTTACGGGTCTTTCTGATCCTCAGCTCATTCCTGTTGTTCGCTCCTTCGGGCACCTTCTAAATCTCATGAATATCGCTGAACAGTACCATCGTGTAAGGCGCCTGCATGAGGTGAATAAAGCAATAGGGGCCGAGCCTCAGAGCAGAACTCTGGGGCACCTTATTACCCAACTTCTTGATCAAGGGGTTTCAAAACGGGCCATTATTAGTGGGTTTGAGGGTTGTCGAATTGAATTGGTGCTGACGGCACATCCTACCGAAGTGACTCGAAGAACCATTAGTCATAAGCACGATCAAATTGTTTCGCTGTTAGCGTTGCGAGATCGTGCGGATATGACCGAATATGGTGCAACACTGTTTGAGGAGCAACTGAGAGCTGAAATTGCCTCCGTTTGGGGGACGGATGAAATTCGCCACCAAAAACCCACTCCCATTGAAGAAGCAAAGTGGGGCTTTGCTACCGTGGAACAGACTTTGTGGCAGGCGGTACCGGATTATTTGCGCTATATGGATTTCAATTTACGTAAATACCTGGGGGAAGGGCTCGACATTGAGGCGACCCCGATTCGTTTTGCTTCCTGGATGGGAGGGGATAGAGATGGGAATCCCAATGTGACAGCAGCAACTACCAATCATGTTTGCTGGTTATCTCGTTGGCAAGCTGCTGAGCTGTTATACAAAGATATCAATGCCTTACGCAATGAGCTGTCCATGTCGGTTTGCAGTAATGAAATTCGCGCGCTGGTGGGTGATCATCCAGAGCCCTATCGTGCACTGCTTCGTTCGGTGCGAGACAGATTGGCTAGGACTCGTGAGTACTTGTCAGCGAGGCTTGAAGGGCAGCAGCTTGATGAGGGTGATATATACGTCGATGCAAGCGATCTTAGTGAGACCTTAATGGCTTGTTATCGGTCTCTTAAAGAGCAGGGTATGACCCGTATTGCGAACGGGACATTGACCGACATCATTCGAAGGGTGAACAGTTTTGGTTTGCACCTTTTGCCTCTGGATTTGCGTCAGGAATCCTCTCGCCACTCAGAAGTACTCGATGCGGTTACACGCTATGTAGGATTGGGTAGCTACTTAGATTGGGGCGAGCAGCAGCGTATTGATTTTTTGGTAAAAGAGCTGGCTGGGCACCGTCCTTTGGTTCCCTTTGAATTTTTTGAGGGGACTGTTTCTCAGCGGTGTATTGAAGAACAAGAAGGGCAAACCGAATATGCGATGGAAAGCGTGTATGAGGTGTTGGCGACATTTAAAGCGATTTGTCAGCATCCTCGTAGTAGTTTTGCCAATTACATCATTTCCATGGCCCACGGTGCATCCGATATTTTGGCAGTGATGCTTTTGCAGCGTGAAGCAGGTGTCACTGATCCATTGCCGGTAATGCCTTTGTTCGAAACCCTTGATGACTTAAATCAGGCAGGCCCAGTTATTGATAGCTTGCTTCAAATAGATGATTACATCGCCAAAACAGGTGCTAAGCAGGGCGTGATGATTGGCTATTCTGATTCAGCTAAAGATGCGGGGTTTCTTGCTGCATCTTGGGCGCAATATCGCGCTCAAGAACAGTTGGTAGAAATTTGCCAACGCCATCAAGTGGATTTACAGCTATTTCATGGCCGTGGTGGCTCCATGAGCAGGGGGGGAGGGTCAGCGCACGATGCATTGTTGTCTCAGCCCCCCGGTGCGGTAGCGGGGCATGTGCGTATTACTGAACAAGGAGAGATGATTCGCTTTAAGTTTGGAATTAGCGGCATCGCCCAACGCACTCTTGAGCTTTATACCTGTGCAACTATTGAGGCAACGCTAGCCCCCCCTCCGGCGCCTAAAAAACAATGGCGGGACGAAATGGACCGTTTGACCGAAAATGCGCTGAATAGCTATCGAAATACCATTCAAGATAAAGATTTCCTTGAGTACTTTCACACGGCAACACCAGAAAAGGAATTGCAACGTCTATTACTGGGGAGCCGCCCCGCCAAACGTAATGCGCAAGGGGGTATTGATAGCTTGCGTGCTATACCTTGGGTTTTTGCGTGGACCCAGACCCGTCTGCTTGTGCCGGCGTGGCTAGGGACTGAGTATGCCCTTGAGGCATCTATCAAGGCAGGGCAGCTAGGTGTGATCAGGGAGATGAAATCGAGCTGGCCTTATTTCTCATCCATTATCGACATGCTTGAAATGGTTTTGGCAAAATCCCTGCCATTGGTATCAGAGTATTATGAGCACTGTTTGATGCCCGAAGGTAAATCTGATACTGGCCAGCAATTACGGGAACGATTGGCGCAAGCTATTTCTGCTGTATTGGCACTACGTGGGGCTGATGAATTATTACAACAATCAAGTGTGATTCAACGGTCCATTAGCGTGAGAAATCCTTATGTCATGCCTCTGCACTATTTGCAGGCGGAAATCATGTGCCGGTTGCGAAAAAAAGAAACAAGCGATTCAGATGAAAGGGGGGTCTATGAGCAAGCTTTGAAAATCTCAATTGCCAGTATTGCAGCAGGTATGCGGAATACCGGGTAGGCGGGCTCTGTCATTTGTGAGTATGGTTTTAATAGAGATGTCCTGGAATCAAACCACTAATTTCTCACCATATTGTTTTGTAGAGGCTCTGCTGACAGCGGCTAGTTGCTTCCGTTAACGCATTGATAATCAGATGCGGTTCAATATTTTCACTATTCTAGGAAGCGCAGACTAAAACGGCGAACTAGACTTAAGGTTGTACCGTTGGAGGCTGTCTCCGGCCCTTGTGATTTTAATTAATGTGAAGTGGAATGTTTACAAGTCAAACTGAATTCTCGGAAATTGTTCTTTTGTTTGAGAAAAATACCATTTCCAAGCAGATGCCTTTTTCCGAATTTGAAGCGATTTTAGATAGTTACGCAACAATTCCTGAGTTTGGAGGACGGACAGCTAAGGCCGCATACCTCGTAGTGGATTTCTCTCTAAATATTACGGCCTGTGTTCTTTTCTTGGTGGAGTTTTGCGACGATGGCAGTGTCATCAAATCTTGGAATGTGCCTTTAAAGCATATGGCCGAAGTCGCTGCGCCTGGGCCTGATCTTGGCTCTGGCCCTATATCGTTAGCTTGTTATAGCCAATGCCCAATAGCTTGGCAACAAAATGCCACTTGGGACCCTAACCTGGACGGCACCAACGACTTTAAGATGATGGTTGAGTTGATTAAGGAAAACCGGCTATGCCTTGCGAAGCAAGGCCCAAATGGCGCAAAAAACGACACACCGCCGATGGTTGTCGATCAGCCAGGTTGGGGCCCACATTCTGCTTCGCAGCAGCCTACGTCCCAACAACCTATGCCTCAGCAACCTGGCGCTCCTTCTGGTCAAGCAATGCCGCCTCCAGTACCTTCTCAGGGTGGTCAGTATGCGCCGCCGCAAAACTGGGGAAATTATTCAGCGGGTGGGCAGTGGGGGCCGCAAGCCGGGCAACAGCAGATGCAAAATGCAGCATGGCCGGCACCTAATCAGCAATGGCAACAGCCTCCTCCCGGTTGGGGCGCACCTCCAGCCCCTCCTCCTCATCCAGGCACCCTTCAGCAGGTTGTTCAAAACTCTGTAGAAGGCGTAGTTAAGCATACCAGTGGCCGCAAAAGAACCGCGACCCTGCTAAAGAAGTTGCGGTTGCGATTATTGATGCTGCAGCGAGCAAAAAATAAAAAATTAGCCGAGCTTAAGTTTGAAAGTCAAAAAGAAGCGCAGCATTTCAAAATACAAAAGCGTCGACTGCAAAGCTTTATAAATAGCCTAACAGAGCAAAATAGTGCCCTTAAAGTGCAGCTTACTTCGCAAAAAACCCAAATTGATACACTTGAACAAAGTATGAACGTCAAGCTTGAACAAGCGGTAGAGCATGAAGAAAAAGAAATCATGGCGCTTAAACAAAACTTTCAACGACGAACCGAAGAAAGTGAAGTGGAGGAAATCGCTCATTTGAAAGAGGTTTGCCAAGTTAAACAGATGGAGTTGCTATACAAAGAAGAAATTACCAATCAATTGAGAGACGAGGTGGTGGGTTTGCGACGAGATAAAATTCGTCTGGTGGACTCAGGAGCCGATAACTTTCTAAATAAGCTGGATGCTTTAGGGATCAGTTTTATAAATTTTCACCCAGGCGCTGGACACCTATCAATTCCATTGGAAGATATGAGCAAATACATGGATGATACAGAGGGCTATGTCGCTGAAAAGTGTTTGGTTACAAAAGAGCTGTATTCAAGGTGGCTTTCCCACTATAACCATCCAGCCTGTCAATGCGAGTCGCGGCCCGGTGCGGTTTGTGGTGAAAGGGTTCCGCGCCAGCAAGCTCCTTCGCAGTACATTGAAGGTGAAACCGATCGCTGTACGAAGCATAAAAGCCTCGTTGCAAACGACGGACGTTATAAAAACAGCAAGGATGGTTTTTCTTAGCAGGCTGTTGAAGCCCCCTGGGTAGGGCCAAGCGTAAGGAATAGTAGAGCGAAAACACCGAGGTTTATCCCTGTAGGTGAGTGCTTTGAGTGAGGTTGTAGCGTTTTATAGGGCTCAGTTAATATACTCTGTAATCTGCAAGGCCTGTCATCGTAAGGATGTCATTGGTAGCCGTTGGATAAAATAGTACGCTGTTGTTGTATTTGGCATATTCGTCTTTAAATGTGAGGTTCTTTTGCTTCCATTTTACATTATTTTTTTTCACTGATGCTTAAATCCCTTGGTCGTTAGTGAAAATCAGCCCAGAGATACTAAATGAAAGGGAGTAAGTTTCTTCATTTTATTCTATTCGCCTCTATCCCCCTTCTTTTTATCAATGATCTTTATCGCCATAATACGTTGCTTGAAAAACGTCTATGGGATTTTGGGCATTTACCTCTATTTATGGCTCTAGCCTTTGCCTCCCTGCCGTATTTGACTCAGGCCATTGGCTTATCGAAGAACAAGAAGCTCACCGTGCTAAAGTATTTTGGCAGTATTGTTGTATTGGGCATGGTAATCGAAATAGTGCAGTGGGTAACTGGGCGTAATGCATCATTCTCTGATCTTAGAAAAGACACGCTGGGCGCGCTGTTGATATACCTGTGTTTCTATTTTCGCGATATTAAAAGCAGACCAATTCGATGGGTGTCTTGGGTGGTAGCCTTGCTTTGGCTGGGGTTTGAGTCACAACCTGTTACCGAGGCAGCCATAGATCGGTGGCGCATGAACGCCTCCATGCCGGTTCTGGCCGATTTTGAAACGCAGGCAGAGTTAACACGCTGGAACGGTGGAAGGTTTCAGCGAGCCGAAATGGAACGAGATTTCCCCAGCGAGAGCATCAGCGATTACTCCCCCAATACCATAAATCATGCATTAATGGTTTCGTTTCATACGGATGGATACAGCGGTATCGTTGGGGATGGATTGCACTCAGATTGGCGAGGTTTTAAGGCATTAAAAATGGACATTAATAACCCCAGTGCTGCCTTTTTAAAGCTCAACATTAAAATTGAAGATAGAGTATCAATGGGGAAAGATAGGTCGTATCAAAATCGATACAATGGTATGTATACGTTGCAACCTGGTGATAATGAGGTGCGAATATCGTTAGATGCGGTGAGTAACGCGCCGCATTCCAGAGTTATTGATTTAGGCGATGTCGCTCGTTTGAGTTTGTTTTTTAATAATGCCCCTCAAAAAGGCCATATTTACATTGATAATGTGACTCTCCTTGAGGTTGACTGACCGCGCCATAGAGGCCAGTTTTAGTTTCAAATTCCTATACAGTGTGCAAGCCATATGAGCCACCATCTTTCATCGTTAACACAGTCTCCAACACTTATACTTCAAAAGCTCGAAAGTGACTTATGCGCAAGGCACGATGTTCAGCTCGACATAGTGCGACTTGACTTAGTAGATGAAACCATTTCTGGCAACAAATGGTTTAAATTGAAACATAATCTTTCTGCTGCGCGGGAGTTAAATTATAAACGGGTATTAAGTTATGGAGGTTGTCACTCCAACCATCTGCACGCACTGGCAGCAGCGGGTAAGCGCTTTGGGTTTGAGACTATTGGCGTGGTGCGGGGAGACGAGCCATTAACTTACAGCGCCACGCTCCAGGATTTGTTGAAATATGGGATGGATCTAAAGTTTATTTCACGAGAACGCTATCGGGACAAAAATGCACAAGGGTCGATTAGCGCACTGGAAAAGGAGTTTGGCGAGTTTTTTTTGATTCCAGAAGGAGGAAGCAACCTGCTTGGTGTTAAAGGTTGCGCCGAGATGGTTTCCCTGCTTTGGGATCAACCGGCTACCAAAATAGATTATTTGGTATTGGGGTGTGGCACCGGAGCGACCCTTGCGGGGGCGGTGGTTGGTGCGGGTGGGCGCTGCAAGGTACTTGGTATTTCCGCTTTAAAGGGAGCTGATTATCTGAATGATAATGTACTAAGCTTAATATCAAGCTTTAATCGTTCACAGAGCTGCGCTGGTTTGTCAATAGGAGAGTGGCGGATCATTCATGACTACCACTTTGGCGGGTTTGCAAAAATAAAACCTGAGCTGGTTCAGTTTATGGATGCGTTTAGCATCGACACAGGTATACCTGTAGAGCCGTTGTATGTTGGGAAGACACTCTTTGCTGTCTACGACCTTATAAAGACGGGGCAAATACCGAATGGTGCGCGCATTGTGGTGGTCCATACCGGTGGGTTACAAGGTGTTCGAGGCATGAGGCTTCAGATGCAAAAACAAAGAGACCGCATTTAGACGAGTTCAGCGCAGTACCTTTGATGGTGATTGATGAAGTTAAAGCCAGAGTCAGAGCAGAGAGACAAGCCGATATTGCCGCAAAGTGCTTATTAGAAGTGCTAAAAAGTGACAAGGAAGAAAGACATGGTGTTATTCAGAAAAGCAAGGTATCAGTATGATTGAGTCAGATAATAGACAGGAACGCTCAGGTAGGCTGGATATTGGAGCGCTAATCCCTGTTTCTGCCGTGCACACTGACCAGCTGGCAAGTTTTTTGAACCACCAGGAAGTGGAGTACCTCCTTAGCGGGCAAACCTTGTTTAATATCGGTGAAAAAGATGACACCACTATTTATTTGCTAAGCGGTGAGCTGGGGCTTATCGATAGTGAAGGGAAAAATGAGCTGATGGTGGCGGGGACGCGAGATAGCTGGCATCCCATTGCCCATAATCAGCCCAGAAAAGTGACGGCCAAAGCCCTCACAGACATTAGTTATATTCGTATTGACAGTTATCGTTACGACACGTTATTGGCTTGGGACCAAACAGCAGGCTATATCGTTCTTGATATTTCCAGTAATCGAGAGTTTGATGAAGATGCAGAGTGGATGATCAAGCTTCTGCATACTGATCTCTTTTACAGAGTTCCACCGGCAAATATTACCAATATATTTCGCAACTTTGAGCGTATGGAGGTGAAAAAAGGCGACACGATATTTAAACAGGGTGAGGCTGGCGATAGCTGTTTTTATATAAAAACAGGGGAGTTTGCTGTGCTTATTGATTCAGCTGCCGGTAGCAGTCAAGTGGCAACCATTAGTGAGGGAGGCAGTTTTGGCGAGGATGCATTGCTTTCTGACTCCCCCCGTAATGCAACGATACAGGCTTTGAGCGACGGTACGTTAATGCGCTTAGATAAAGAGCATTTTGATGCGCTCCTGAGGGAGCCGGTTGTTTCAGAACTAAGTTATAGTGATGGCCTAGAAATGGTCGAAGAGAGTGCCCAATGGATAGACGTTCGGCTTGATGATGAGTTCAACGGGGGGCATATTGACAACAGTGTCCACATGCCCTTGCACCTACTGCGTTTGAAAATGCGTTTGCTGGATAAGAAAACCCCCTATATTGTATACTGCGATACAGGACGTCGAAGTTCAGCGGCAACCTATTTATTGTCTCAGGCCGGCTTTGAAGTGTATTTGTTACAAGGCGGATATGCGGCTATGACAAATCACTAATGATGGCCTAATTTTTGTGTAGATTAGTTAGTTTAAGGTAGGTGCCGACCTAGAGTTAGATACACCTTGGTGACCTTAGTTATCCTGCATTTGCTAGTATACGGCCTTTGATGCCGTTTAACGGTCGTTTTTACACCATCCTTTCAAGAAAAATCTAATTTATATTATGAGTGAATTCAAAAATATAGGGCTTATTGGCCGTAGGCACAGTGATAAAGCGCTAGAGAGCGTTTTGGCGCTGAAGGCATTTCTTCTCAGCATCAATGTAAATGTTATCCTGTCGCCCGACTTAGCCGAGCTTATTCCTAACAGCGGCCTACAAGTATGCTCTACAGGACAAATGGGAGTCAGCTGTGACCTGGTCATCGTTGTAGGTGGAGATGGTTGCTTGTTAGGTGCTGCTAGGGCTTTGGTTCGTCATAGCGTTCCTGTTCTAGGCATCAACAGAGGTCATCTTGGCTTTCTGGCGGATATTGCCCCAGAGGATATTGAAACCAAAGTGGGTGAAGTCCTTGCTGGAAAATACATACGTGAAAATCGTTTTTTGTTAGAGATGTCAATCATGAGGGATGGCATGCTAATCAGCGAGGGCCATGCTCTCAATGATGTAGTGATAAACCGGGGTAAATCCGTACGGATGGTAGAACTTGAGCTCTATGTCGACGGCGACTACGTTAACACTCAGCGCTCTGACGGGCTTATTGTTTCTACTCCTACGGGATCAACGGCCTATGCATTAGCCGGTGGTGGACCAATCATGCACCCGAAGCTGGATGCCCTGGTTTTGGTGCCAATGTTCCCTCATACGCTTACCAGTCGTCCCATTGTGATCGACGGTAATAGCGAGATTAAAATTGTGGTGAGCCCACAAACTGTTGTTAACCCCCAAGTTAACTGCGATGGTCAGCCGGGGGTTGAGGTGGCGCCAAATGACATAATTAGTATTCGAAAAAAACCACATAAACTTGAATTGATACACCCATTAAGTTATAGCTTTTACGAAGCATGTCGATCTAAGCTCAGCTGGAGTTCCACTCTTTAGTGGGTGTGTATTTAAATGGAAGTTTACGAATCATGAAATTTGAAGATCTTGTAACAAGCATGACACCGACTATCTACGAAAATATTAAGCGCGCAGTTGAGCTTGGAAAGTGGCCAAATGGTTTGAAGTTAACTGATGAGCAGCGCAATACGTGCATGCAGGCAATTATTGCCTACGATAATAAAAATACGAAACGCGAAGAACAGACGGGTTATATCTACAATACCAAGAAAAAGGTTAGTAATTTTGACCAGCTCGACGCACAATCAAAAGACGATACCCAAATTATCGATTTCAAATAGCCTTCCTTTCTTAACACTCTGTTAAGGGCGCCTCTAAAGACAGTGACTCTCATGTGAGAGTAAGGAAACTTCGGACAAAGAGCCGCAGTGCATAAGGTCTGCATGTGGATTTGAGCACGGAATTGCCCTGGCTGTCGCGTGAAAAATGCATTTTCAGAGGACCCTTTGAGCAATATAAAAAACAGGTAATTAATGACTGCTACACTGCGCAAAATGCACGCGAGTATCAATGCGAATAGGGATATTCCTATTGCATATGATTTTTCACTTGGTGATCAACGTATTTCACTTAACGAAATACTTGGAAAAACGCTTAAATTGACATTTACTGGCGATGTTTACTGCATTCACTGTGATCGAAAGACAAAAAAAAGTTTTAGCCAAGGGTACTGCTACCCTTGCTTTAGGAAACTTGCCCAATGCGACATGTGTATCTTAAAGCCGGAGACCTGCCATTTCGACAAAGGCACTTGTCGTGATCCGGAGTGGGCTGAAAGGCATTGCATGCAAAACCACACAGTTTATTTGTCCAACTCATCGGCATTAAAAGTTGGCATTACCAGAAATACACAGATACCCACTCGATGGATTGACCAAGGAGCGGTGCAAGCGTTGCCCATCTTTGAAGTAAAAACGCGCTTACACTCGGGCTTGGTGGAGGTTTTGTTGGCAAATCACGTGTCGGACAAAACGAATTGGCGAGTCATGCTTAAAGGTGGGGCCCCAATGCTTGATCTTGAACAAGAGAGAGACCGTCTCGTGGATGCCTGTGAAGCAGATCTGGAGCAACTTTGGGAGGAGCTCGAGGGGTTTTCATTGGAGCCTCTTAATGAGGAGAAACCTATTTCACTTCTTTACCCTGTCTTGGAATACCCTAAAAAAATAACCAGCCACAACGTTGAAAAAAACCCAGTTGTCGAAGGGACCTTGCTCGGTATAAAGGGCCAATATTTAATTTTGGATAATGGCGTTATTAATATTAGAAAACATACAGGTTACGAAGCAGCTTTAGAAATTTAAAATAGCACTTTAAGCTAATAAAACTACTGGCCTTTTGCCGAATGCCGTTCGCTTATAAGGAAATCACAGATGAAGAATAACACTTCTCCAAAACCAATTTATTTAAAAGACTATAAAGTACCTGTATTTTTAATTGAAAAAACCGAGTTAGATTTTAACATTAACGAAGCGCAAACGGTCGTTAAAACACGCCTAACGATGAGGCGTAACCCTGAGCAAGCCGACCAATCATTAACCACTCTGGTACTAGATGGTGGAGAAGACTTATTTCTAGCATCTATTAAGCTGGACGGACAGACGCTAGAAGGCACTGAATACCACCTGGGTAATGATTTTCTGGAGCTTGATATTAAGGTGCAATCATTTGTGCTGGAAATAGAAACCCACATCAAACCTCAAGACAATACCCGGCTTGAAGGCCTCTACAGCTCCAATGGGATGTATTGCACCCAGTGCGAGGCTGAAGGGTTTCGGCATATAACCTACTACCTTGATCGCCCAGATGTCATGTCTAAATTCACCACTCGTATAGAGGCTGATAAAAGAAGCTACCCCGTTCTTTTATCAAATGGCAATAAAGTGGGCGGTGGTGAGCTTGAGAACAACCGTCACTGGGTGGCTTGGGAGGATCCCTTTAAGAAGCCGTGTTATTTATTCGCTCTTGTGGCAGGTGATTTGGAAACTAAAGAAGATACCTTTACCACCATGAGTGGCCGAGAAATTGCGCTACAAATATTTGTAGAGCCCCATGATTTGGACAAGTGTGACCATGCAATACTGTCATTGCAAAATTCCATGAAATGGGATGAAGAGGTCTATGGCCGAGAATATGACCTTGATGTATACATGATCGTCGCAGTCAGTCATTTTAATATGGGGGCAATGGAAAATAAGGGTTTAAACATATTTAATACCTCCTGTGTGCTTGCACACAAAGAAACGACCACGGATATGGCGTTTCAGCGAGTTGAAGGCGTAGTAGCACACGAGTATTTTCATAATTGGAGCGGCAATCGGGTAACCTGTCGGGATTGGTTTCAACTTAGCCTGAAAGAAGGCTTTACTGTTTTTCGAGATGAAGAGTTTTCCGCGGACATGGGGTCTCGTACGGTGAAGCGCATTGAAGATGTTACGTTTCTCAAAACAGTGCAGTTTGCTGAAGATTCAGGCCCTTTGGCACATCCTATTCGGCCAGAAAGCTATATCGAAATGAATAATTTTTACACCACTACTGTTTATAACAAAGGGGCAGAAGTGGTTCGTATGATTCATACCATGCTTGGAGAGGATGGCTTTAGGAAAGGCACTGACCTGTACTTCGAAAGGCACGATGGACAGGCAGTCACTACCGATGATTTTGTTGCTGCAATGGAAGACGTGAATGACCTCGATTTGACGCAATTCAAACGGTGGTATAGGCAAGCAGGAACACCCCATCTATCCATTAACGATTCTTATGATGAAGTAGCTAAAACCTATACGCTGCACGTAACACAACATACGAAAGCCACACCAAAACAAGACAAGAAAGACGCTTTTTATATTCCGTTAAAAGTTGCTTTGCTTGATGGCGGCGGAAACATGGTTGCGCTATCTCTTCAAAGTGGGGAGGCCCTTCAAGGGCGGAGAAATAACGACTCTGAATTAACGCTTATTGTCGATCAGCTTGAGCAGGCCTTCTGTTTTAGCAACATTAATGAAAAGCCAACGCCTTCGTTATTGAGGGGTTTTTCTGCACCGGTCACAATGGATTACCTTTACAGCAAAGAGCAGCTTGGGTTTTTGATTAAAAATGATAGTGATGGTTTTATTCAATGGGACGCAGCTCAGAAACTAGGCCAGCACTGTATTTTTGAACAAATTGAAAATTATAATAATAAGCGTGACATCATTCTTGATGAAAACCTTTTAGAAGGGTTTAGACGGGTCTTATCTGATGAAACGCTTGATAAAGCCTTGGTTTCAAAAATATTAACCCTTCCTAGTGAAGCCTATTTGATGGGGGAGATGCAACCGGCAGATATTGGCGCAATTCATTTTGTGCGACAGTCGCTAATACGGCTACTAGCCTCAGAGCTAGAACGAGAACTAATAAATATATTTTCGAGTAACACGTCGCGAAAAGCCTATGAGCCTTCTAACGAGCAGATGGCAGAAAGAAGCCTTAAGAACTGTTGCCTGCAGTACCTAATGAGCCAAAAAAAAACGCACGTTCAGGAATTATGTATGCAGCAGTTTTCTGATGCCCATAATATGACAGATGTCTCTGCGGCCTTAAAATGTATCGTTCATAGTGATGCGCCTCAGTCTAAAAAAGCCTTGTTAGCGTTTTATAGTAAATGGAAACATGAGTCCTTGGTGGTCGATCAATGGTTTGCTATACAAGCATCGTCACCATTAGAAAGTAGCCTCGATAATGTCAAGGTGCTTATGAGCCACCCTTTATTTGAACTAACGAATCCTAATAAGGTAAGAGCCTTAATTGGTACGTTTTGTTCAGCAAACTTGGTTAACTTTCATAATCTTGATGGTTCCGGTTATCAGTTTCTGGCAGATGTCGTATTGAAGCTAGACGCAATCAACCCGCAGATTGCAGCAAGAATTGTTAACCCACTTTCCCGTTGGCGGCAACAGGGTGAAGTGCGTAGCGACTTAATGGTTTCAGCTTTAAAGAGTATTAAGGCTAAGACGGATTTATCTAACGATCTCTATGAAATGGTTAGCAAAAGCCTTGAATAATACTAGGCGCTTATAGCGCAGCTTTGTAAATAATTATTTCTTATTGTGAACTTATATAATTAATAAGATTTTTTTTATTGAGATCCGCTGTTTTCATTCACTTCTCTACGAGAGCGCAACAGGTATACACAAAAGTTGACTGTTGTATTCCTTGTGCCCCTGTACTATTGCTCGCAGTGTTTGATTCGCATATCCAACGCCAGCCAAAAAAGGATTTTTCGTTGGATGTGTGAAACTTATAATTTGCGCACATTAAAGCACCGAATTAATCCCTACACTAATAATTACTAAATTGAGGGAATGGAACTTGGGAGAACGAATGAAAACTATATGTTATTTTGTTTCCATGCTGTGCATTCTGTTGGGCAGCGGGGTCTGTCGGGCACAAGTTGTGGGGAGTAGTAATAGTTTTTGTTTGGTCGCTGCTCAGGGGGCGTTTTCTAATGTGGAGTGTAATAACCTGGTAAACGGGGACTCCGCATACGAAGAATTTAGAAGCCGGCTGTGGGGTGAGTTGATCCAGCATGTGTGGAAAAGCTCACGAAAGCGTCATAGCAGAGCGCGTTTAGAGGCAGATGAAAGCGAAGAAGAGACCCAAAAAGCGGATGCTTGGGAAAAGATGCTGCGTAGTGCGGATTATGACTTAAGAGTATCCTCAAACCGTTTTATCATGTCGATAAAAGTGCATTTTTAAATATAGCTTATGAAAAAACAAGCGCCTTACTTTCCCATATGGCGATCGTAATGGGAGAATAAGGGCACTTGTTATTAGAGGGGTCGCTTAGTTAATCTTTTGGTAGCCCTAAGATTCGCTCACCGATGATATTCTTTTGAATGTTGGGCGTACCTCCACCAAAAACCACGTCAGGCCAGTTTAAGGTGTTGAAAGCCCAGCGTCCGTCATCGGTAGCGTCTTTAGAGCCTCTCATATGGGGGCCAGAGCTGCCAATGATCTCGACAGCGAACTCTCCCATGCCGATCTCCAAGTCTGCTCGATGAAGCTTATTGACTGAGGTTTCACTAGTGAGTGGCTCACCTTTGATTTGCTTGGTCAGGTAGCGTAGCCCATTGA
>JAHRVS010000004.1 GCA_019090565.1 Gammaproteobacteria bacterium | reverse complement strand
GTAAGGCTGGAGGTTTAAGTGGTACGCAAGGTGTCATCATTCCCGAATCTAACGTGCGGCATTTGATGTTAAAAAAAGAGGTGCTTGATGCAGTCGCTCAGAAGCAATTTTTTATCTATGCAGTAGAAACTATTGATGAGGGAATTGAACTGTTGACAGGGGTAATTTCAGGAGAGGAAGGTGAGGCTGGCGATTACCCTGAAGGCAGCGTTAATTTCCGGGTGGCTGAGCGCTTGAAAAACTTTTCAATCAAGCAGCGAGCTTTTTCAAAAGATTTATCGCAAGAGAATAAATAAAAAAGCACCAGTTAAGGCAGCTTTCATATTTGCGCGGCATTTTGTCAGTACACATTAGGATTTAAAAGAGACAATGAGCTCTGCAGCAATCTGGATGCCCTATCGTTAGTTTTGCCACCATAAAAATATCGGTATTAAGCAAGGTGCTAACCTTGCTGTCTCTTGATCGCTGTAACTGCGATAGCAGTGGGCGAAGGCAGAGACGCCCAAAACAATATTAATCTGTATTCATAAATAAAATAGATGTTTTCGAAGGTGCTTGTGAGAGCAATGTTTGTGTCTAGGCATTAGTGTGACAGTTTGATACTTATTCGTCCTAACTCGACTGCCTACTCGATAAGTTTACAAGGGGGTTTGGTATGCATGTGCGGCGAATTTTCTGTTTTTCGATGTTATTTGTTAGCAGTTTGTCCTATGCGGCTTCACCCGTATGGAAAGTCAGCAAGGGTAATTCTCAGCTTTATGTTGGTGGCACAGTTCATGTCTTGGGGAAGTCTGACTACCCGCTTCCCGCTGCTTTTGATATAGCGTATGCCTTGTCCCAAATTCTCGTTTTTGAAACAGATATACAAGCCATGCAGTCGCCTGAGCTTCAACAAAAAGTAATGGCGAACATGCTTTATTCTAGCGGGGGCGGTTTAAAGGAGGTGCTTAGTGACGCCACTTATCAACTGCTCGAACAGCACTTGGCAAGCCGTGGTGTCCCCATTGCTCGAATGAAAAATATCAAGCCTGGTATGGTGTCTATGACACTTACTGTTATGGAGTTACAACGATTGGGTCTTGCTGGGACCGGTGTTGATGAACACTTTAATGCCCGCGCTGTTCGAGACCAGAAGGTATTGCTTTCCCTTGAAACGGTGGACGAACAGTTGGCATTTATCGAAAACCTTGGCCTCGGCCAGGAAGATGCGTTTATTCGCTACACGCTGCGTGATATCAACGAGCTGCCTACGATAATGCAGGCGATAAAGAAGTCCTGGAGACGCGGGGATATTGATAAGATGAATGTCGAACTATTAATGCCCTTTAAGCAGGATTTCCCAAAGGTTTACAATAACCTTATCGTAAAGCGAAATAAGGCATGGATGCCAAAGCTGGTAGAAATGATGAAATCAGCGGAAGTGGAGTTTGTTCTCGTGGGCGCGCTTCATTTGGTGGGCAAGGATGGTGTGTTGGCCGAGCTGGAAACGCTTGGGTATAAAGTTGAGATGCTTTAGCCCGCACTGAACGTAAGATAAAGAGCAAAGATAGAAGCACCCTTAGGAAATCCAGATAAAACAAGATGCTAAGCCTGTAGTTTTCTAACCAGCCCAGCGTGACTCGACAGTAGGAAGCCAGCGCAAAGATGCCTAAATAACATTGATCTGTACTCAGAAATAAGAAGGATGTCCTCGAAGGTGCGAAGGTGCGAAGGTGGTCGAGGCTCTATGTGCTGGGATTGCCTCAAATCAGATGTATGCCCTTGGTTATTGTGTCCGGCGGTGAATTTGCGTGCAATAGGGATGCAAAGCGCTTCCATTTTGTAGAAATTCGCGGCCAGTTTGATCCGAATTCCCAGAGATTATTCACAGTTGCTTATCGAGCAGGCGCACCTACGCCACCGGCACGATTATCGGCTGGTCAAGAGTGGCCGCAGATGACGGACTCGCACCGATCGGTTGTCTTTGATGGGTGATAATTAGCCTGGCATAATGGGGGGGTAGACGCCCTTAGCTTAATATTTTCCCTTAACCCTAATTCTTATATACAGTTGATTTCGGCGTACGCCCAGCTCGCGGGCTAGCTGCGATACTGGCTTATCTCTCTGCTCAAGCAAAACAGTAGCTTCTCGTTTGAACTGGCTGCTGTATACCACCTTAGGTCTCTGGGTCAGACTCACTCTCCTTTTTATGGGGCGCCTGCCCCCGTTAAAGAGTGTGCGCCAAACCGGAGTCGGATTACCTTAAACCCTCTGTCGCTCATTATTCATCTTACGTTCAGGTTTACGGAGTTATATTTAGCTCATAGCTTAACCGCTTGTTGACTTACATTAATGCAAAACTATTATTTTTTAGTGCAACGCGCAATGTGGTGCGTATATTTTTTATACTGATAATAGTACGTAGTAATTAACCAAAGGGAAAACAATTAATGAAAAAAAGCATGATTGCATTGGCTGTCGCCGCAGCAACAGCCGCACCTGTTATGGTTCAAGCTGCTGCACCTGAAGTGAGTGGTTTCGCGGATATTATCTACACGCTTGTTGATGATACCGCTAATGTCCCTAATTCCACTAACTCGGCAGAAAGCAAGTTTACTGCTGAAGGCGAAATCGACTTCAAAGGGAATCTGGCTGATGATGTTTCAGTGC
>JAHRVS010000052.1 GCA_019090565.1 Gammaproteobacteria bacterium | reverse complement strand
CTTTCTCTAGGGTTTTTTCTTTGAATATTTGGGTGACTTCAAACATATTGCCAGAAAATGCAAATGCTCTCACATTTGGAAGTATTTCTGTAATGCTATAGATAAACATTAACAGAAAACGTGACACTTCACGTACCGAGCCACTCACATCACAGATAACGATTACCTTCGGCCGATCAACCTTAGTGCTTTTCCAATGCAGATCAAATAACACGCCGTCGTTCGCTGCGTTTTTTCGGAGCGTTTTACGGATATCAATAACGCCACGATTTTTCACTCTTTTCCTGCGAGAGTGCATAGAGATTAGCCGCTTGGCCATCTTCTGAACCACCTTCTGAATATTAGAGAAGCCCCGAAGTTCAATATTGGTGAGTTTAATATTTCGCGTCACCTCATCTTTCAGCTCTTTGCCTTCCGCATCGGCAACAACTAAAAACTGCTTTTCAACATAGTCACGCACTTCTGAACGTAAGTATTCGCGAACATCTCGAATTTTTCGGCCTAATGCTCGCTCGTAAATATCTTCCGACTTTTCAAGCTGGAACATTTCTTGTTCCATTTCTTCTAGGCCAATATGAAGCATCATTTTTCGCGTATAAAGCCCTTTTTGGGTAAAAAACTTTATATCATTTAACTTAACTGCCCGCGCAGACTCAGCTAACGCGATGGTTAAATTTGCACGATCGCCGCGTAAAAGCATTTGCGCAAGACTGGATTTTGGAACTAGGCCTCGCTCTTTGAGCAGTTGATCAAGATTTTCTATTTCCTCGGGCAGCAACACTTCACCGCCTGCTCCACTACCACTTTCCATGCCAGAGCCACCACCCCCACCGCCACCCGAACCATTTTCACCCAAACCGCTTTCGTCTTCGTCCGGCTCAGCAATTTCTGCTAGTTCCTCTGGAGTACTATTCGCTTTAAATTCGTTAATTCGTGCGAATGAAAAAAAGTTTTCAAAACAATGATCGAAACTTATTTTTTCAACATCACTTTTAGACAGGGCTGTGCGCAATGCATTTTTAAGCATCGCTTTATCATCAAGGCCCACCATATTAATAACGCGTATCGCATCAATGGTTTCTGATGTTGAAACGCGCACATCTGAGTTTCTTAGGGCCTGTACAAATTCACCGAGGGTTTTATCCATGATCTTATGCCGTAATGAGTTTACGTAATGCTATACCGATACTGTACCGATACTATGCCAGTACTGTGACCCAAGCACCCTCCTCCATCAAAAACGCTAAAGCAAAGTTTTACGCATAAAACCCTACCAATAGCGTTGCTCGTGGCAGCCCCTTCTTACCCTTTTGGTTCAAGAAGGGGTCCTACCACCGAGGAAAATTATTATTTTTGGTGCGGTGTCTGACGGCTCTTATCGAACCGCTTTTTCTGCCTTACCCATTAACACCCCAAGCTGATCATCCACAGTACGGATATCTTCTTCGTGCTTCAGAATGACGTTGAGCGTATTACGAATCATCTCTGGCTCAAGCCGGTCAGCATGAAGCAGCAGTAGCGTCCTAGCCCAGTCAATTGTTTCACTTACCGCGGGCTTCTTCTTTAAGTCCATTTCCCGCAAGCTTTGAATAAATCCAACCAGCTCCTGATTCAAGGCCGTAGATAATTCAGGCACACGAGATTTAATTATAGCCAGCTCAAGTTTCTCTTCTGGGAAAGGTATGTATAAGTGCAAACAGCGCCGCTTTAACGCATCACTGAGCTCACGGGTATTATTACTCGTCAGAAAAACAATAGGCTTCTCATCGGCGGTAATTGTACCAATTTCAGGGATTGAGATAGCGTAATCGGAAAGCATTTCTAGTAGGAATGATTCAAATTCGTGGTCAGCCTTGTCAATTTCATCAATCAACATCACAGAGCCACCTGGTGATTTAAGGGCCTTTAATAGGGGGCGTGGCTCAAGAAACTCCTCTGAATAGAAGACGTCACTAAACTCATGCAAACGAGAGATTGAATCCGTTAAGCTATCAGCTCCATCAAGAATATCGTGGAGCTTTTCCTTAAGAACCTGGGTATAAAGAAGCTGCTTACCATATTTCCATTCGTACAGCGCTTTGCTTTCATCGAGCCCTTCATAACACTGCATACGAATAAGCGGTAGCTCTAACAATTCAGCGGTCGCTTTTGCTAGTTCAGTCTTTCCTACTCCGGGAGGCCCCTCAACAAGTATTGGCTTTTGCAACTTACACGCAATATAAACGGCCGTGGCGATTTGATTGCTGGAAATATATCCCTGAGTTTCAAACCCGTCTTTTAGGACATCTACCGAAGCAATTTTAGCTTCATCATAACTAATCATACATGTTCCTTACTATCTTGTGGGTGCCTCTAAATGCACTGCTCCGGTGTTCGTTGAGGCGCCCTTATTATTAAAAAGAGGTGGACGTATCGATAAGGCAAGAAGCCACTTAGCTTAATAGGAAGCAAATAGAGAAAGCAGCGTTTACGTAACATGAGACCCATGCTAACGGCAAAACCACCCCCCCAACTAATTCTTCTGATTACAGCCAAAGCGGCCTATTTTAGCGTGCAAATGCATAATGTAAACAGATTTCACTTGTAGATGTGCAAAAAAGAGGGGTTTTTTGAAAAAAATGCCCCCGCCGAAATTACAGGGCGAGGGTCTTATTGAGGAGTGCCTGGTTCAACAAGCCACCTTCGTTAAAGGTTGGAAACGCTAATTAAAGAAGGTGTTTGATATAAGCCTACTGATACTTCGCCTTAGCGGCACGGCGGCTCGCATGTAAGACAGGCTCGGTATAACCGCTAGGTTGCTGCGCTCCGTTGAAAACAAGCTCGCAGGCTGCTTGAAACGCGATACTGTCGCCGAAATTTGGTGACATATTACGGTAACTTGGGTCACCAGCATTTTGCGTATCAACCACCGCAGCCATTCTCTCAAGCGTTTCTTGCACTTGGTCTTTGCTGCATACCCCGTGGCGTAGCCAGTTAGCGATATGCTGACTAGAAATACGTAAAGTAGCACGATCTTCCATTAGACCTACATCATTGATGTCAGGCACTTTTGAACAACCTACGCCATGTTCGACCCAGCGAACAACATAGCCCAATACGCCCTGTGCGTTATTATCTAAGTCCCGCTGAATATCTTCGTCAGAAAGCGGCGTATCCCCCAGCAGAGGAACGGTTAAAATATCATCAAGACTGGCGCGACCACGACTAAGCAGTTTATCCTGCTGGTCCGAAACATTCACTTTGTGGTAGTGCATCACATGCAAAGTCGCCGCCGTCGGGGATGGCACCCATGCACAGTTTGCACCCGCTTCAGGGTGAGCGACTTTCACATCCATCATCGTGCTCATCTGATCAGGAATCGCCCACATCCCTTTGCCGATTTGAGCCTTGCCCTTTAAGCCTGCTTCAAGACCAATATCAACGTTCCAGTCTTCATAGGACTTAATCCACGCTTGCTCTTTCATTCGGCCCTTCATGACCATCGCACCGGCTTCCATACTGGTGTGAATTTCGTCGCCGGTTCGATCTAAAAATCCTGTATTAATAAAGATAACGCGCTCTTTGGCAACACGTATACACTCTTTCAAGTTCACTGTAGTCCGACGCTCTTCATCCATTATGCCGACTTTGAGAGCATTAACAGGAAGACCTAATTCGCTTTCAATTGCAGCGAATAGGTCAACTGTCAGCTGAACCTCTTCTGGGCCATGCATCTTTGGTTTAACAATATAAATACTGCCTTCGCGGCTATTTTGGTATTTACCATTGCCTTTGACATCATGTGATGAAATCAGCGCGGTAAGTAGGCCATCCATGATACCTTCAGGGACTTCTTCACCGTTTGCACCAAGTACTGCGTTATTGGTCATTAGGTGGCCAACATTTCGTACAAGCAACAAACTACGACCAGGTAGCGTTACCGTGCTGCCATCCAAAGCAGTGTAGACACGATCAGGGTTAAGGGTACGCGTAATGGTCTTCCCCCCTTTCTTAAGCTCCTCAGAGAGGTCCCCCTTTATCAAACCCAGCCAGTTTCGGTAAACCAAGGTTTTGTCTTCAGCATCAACAGCTGCAACGGAGTCTTCGCAGTCTTGAATAGTGGTAATGGCACTTTCAAGCACCACATCATTGACACTCGCCGCATCGGTTTTACCAATGGCGCCTTCAGCATTAATTTGGATTTCTATGTGGAGACCGTTATTTCTTAACAGCACGGCCGAAGGAGAGCTGGCCTCTCCATTATACCCAATCAATTTGGACAGCTCTGCCAAACCACTCTCGCTGCCATCTTTTTGGCTCACACATAAAGCGCCATTTACTATTTTATAGCCGGTGGCGTCAGCATGGCTTCCTGCCGCTAGGGGCACAGAGGCATCAAGAAATTTTCGTGCATACGCAATGACTTTCGCGCCGCGTTTGGGGTTATAACCTTTCCCTTTCTCAGACCCGCCTTCGTTGTTAATAACATCCGTGCCATAAAGTGCGTCGTAAAGACTGCCCCAGCGTGCGTTACTGGCATTAAGCGCATAACGTGCATTCATCACGGGCACGACTAGTTGGGGGCCTGCTAAGGTCGCGATTTCTGCATCAACATTGGTTGTACTTACCTTGAAGTCCTCTCCCTCTGGCACCAAGTAGCCAATTTCACTGAGGAAAGCTTTGTACTCGGGCAAATCAATCGTTTTACCCGCATTGGCTTGATACCACTCATCAAGCTGCTTTTGTAACGTTTCACGCTTTTCAAGCAAGGCTTTATTTTTAGGCGCAAATTCGCTTACAACCTTCTCAAAGGAGGCCCAGAATGTATCAGGTGCGATGCCAGTACCTGGCGTGACTTCATTTTCAACTAGGTCATAAAGCACTTTTGCGACCTGTAAACCACCAACTTGAACACGTTCTGTCATAGCTCTTACCTTCAATATTAAGATGCCACACTGTGTTAATGCAGTGTGTGTGTTGAATCTCCGTCACAAACTCATGACACCATAAATGCTTCGTGCCAGCCTGATTTGGGGCGACATATATTACATGATTAACGGGATTAAATCATGTAATAACAGACTGAAAGCAATTCACTCCTCCCATTATATTAACAAGCTGATAGAACAGCCATACATTGTGAGAGTAAGCTCAATAAGTAGAAAAGCATGCTTCTACTATGGATATCTCTAAAATGCGCTTTTCACACGATAGCGGCGTCACCGATTAAGGCTCCTGCAAAACCGGCATACAGTACGTCATTGCACATAAACTCCGCACTTGAACCCTTATGGTTGCTTTAAACGCTGCGGTATCGGCAATTGTCCCCTGCTTTGCTCTACCTCTTGCATCCATGCAGTCGTCCGCCCGGGGCTTCTTTGCCCCCACATGAGAATCACTGCTTTGAAGGCGCTCTACAGGAGTGCCAGTCATTCGAAAAACCAGCATAAAAGGAGTAGCTGGCTTACAGACTCAGAGAGGCGCCAAGTGCGACAACGAAAACACCACCTATAGAGGTTCGCGCCGCTCTCTAGTGAAAAGTGCATTTTAGAGGTACTCTTGAATCTAGCTCGACTCAGCGAGCTTAAAGGGGTTGCTAATAAAAAAACCAGTACCCTAACAATATGGCAGCACTAATGCCTGCAAAGTCAGCAATTAGGCCACAAAATACTGCGTGCCGACCATGACGAATCCCAACACTCCCGAAATAAACCGCCAATACATAAAAGGTGGTTTCAGTGCTCCCCTGCACTATGGCTGCAATCTTTGCTGGAAAAGAGTCAACGCCATAATTATTCATGGTTTCAATCATCATGGCTCTCGAGCCACTGCCACTAAATGGTTTCATCAAAGCAGTAGGGAGTGCAGGCACGAAGTCTGCATTTATCCCGAACAACACCAACAAAGCCGCAAAACTATCTACAAACAAATCCAGTACACCGCTGGCCCTTAGCACACCAATGCCCACCAACATCGCCACTAGGTATGGCACGATAGTCACGCAAACTGAAACACCCTCCTTTGCTCCATCGACAAAGACCTCGTACACCGAAACCCCTTTGATCACCCCCACCCCAAGAATTCCCACAATTACACTAAATAGGACAAAGTTACCGATAAAATTTGACAGCGTATTAATTGCGCTCGGAGGCTGTGCGTGGACCACATAAAAAATCGTCGAAATAAACAAAATAAGGCCAGATAAATAACTCAACACAACCCAATCAAAAAGTTTTAACTTTTGAATCCACCCGACGGTGAGCACACCAACCAAGGTAGAGGCTGTCGTCGCCAATATAATCGGCAAAAAAACTGCTGTAGGTTCCGCGGCACCTAATTGTGCACGGTATAAGAAAACGGTAATGGGCAACAAGGTGACAGAAGAAGTGTTGAGAACAAGAAATAAAATCTGAGGATTGCTAGCTACCAATTTATTCGTATTGAGCACCTGCATATCTTGCATAGCCTTTAAACCCATCGGCGTTGCAGCATTATCCAGGCCAAGAAGGTTCGCCGATAAATTCATAGTCACCGACCCGATCGCCGGATGCCCCTTGGGTATTTCCGGCATAAGTCGTGCAAAAAGGGGTGATAACAACCTGGCCAACGAACCAATCAAACCCGAGGCCTCTGCGACCTTAAAAAGACCTAGCCAAAGGCACATAACACCAACTAGGCCAATGGATATTTCAACAGCCAACTTAGCCATATCGAAACTGGCCTTGATAACAACTGAATATATTTCAGAATTATCAAGAGCCCACCACTGATAAAAACAAGCGACAAAAGAAAGGAAAAAAAAAGAAAACCATAAGCGTGATAACAATACGCTACCTATTAGAGTTATGGGCGCCTCAAAAATAGCCATTTTTAGTTGATAGCTGCATGTTTAGAGGCGCTCTTATTAGAATAATCTTAGCGCAAAGCCTATCAATGCACGTATTTTGATTTACTACTGCCCTCTCTTAAACGGGCAATTTCGCGTTTTATATCACCAATGCGCTCATCCTTTGGCGACAAATAGATAAACCGAGCAAACTCCTGTATGGCAGCAGAGTGACACTCTAGCTTTTCATATAATGCAGCTCGAATAAAATGGTCCTCAGCCTGCCCAGGGGCACTGCTGATCGCTCGGGAACAGCATACTAGAGCCGCCTCGTACTGGTGGGTATTCTGAAAAACCTCCACAAGATTACGTGCCATCCTTGCGATAATGTTTCGATTATCCACGGCGAATAGAAAAGAACGGTGCATACGCGCCTGCTTACCAAACAAAGACTGAAGTTTCTTTTCACACTCAGCATCATTAATAATCCGATGATCGAAAGGATCAACATATACCGCTTCTCCAGTGTTCGCCTTTCCTCCGAAGCAAAGAAGAAAATAGCCTGGGAAGGCAACGCCTGCAATATCATCAAAGCCCAAGCGATTTGCGACAGAAATATACAATACCGCCAAACTAATAGGGATCCCCTTGCGGTGAGCAACAACCTGATTCAAAAAACTATTTTCAGGGCGGTAGTAATCATCAGTATCACCTTGATAGCCCTTTATCTCTTTGAAAAAATAACACAGTCCCTTCGCTATATCCGATACATCACCACTAATATCCACATAAACTGCTGCTTCAAGTGCCAATTTGTTGATAAGGATGAGCTGTTCGTCTAGATCAATATCTTGCCCGTTTTCAATTGCAAACAGTAGGGCTGCTTTAGCCAGGTGCTGGCTGGTTTCCAGCTCAGCATCTGGCTGGCACAGAGAATCCAAAATCTGTGTCGCTTGATATGGGGACATTGTTTCCAACCGTTCTTTCCTTGAAATCTATTGTTAGGTAAGCCCCAAAAAACCGGGAATAGTAGGTGCTTGCCGACTTAGAAAAATGTATTGATACTATTTTGATATGCTTGCTCTAGAATTGCCGCAATTGAAACCTCTTTCACTTCAGCGACTTTTTCAGCAACGAAGGGCAAGTAGTAAGGCGCATTTTCTTCGCCACGGTAGGGCGCTGGAGTTAAATATGGCGCATCCGTTTCTAACAATATTTGTGCGAGAGGAGTCTGGCGAATAACCTCCCTGACGTTCTCTGCCTTATTAAATGTGCAAATCCCATTAAAGCCCAAACAAAACCCTTCATCGAGACAATAGTTAGCTAACTCGATGCCCGCTGTGAAGCTATGTATGACCCCTCGCCTCTTCAATGTCGAAGAAAAGTTGCTCAAGATAGCTTGCGTATCGTCATCAGCTTCTCGGCTGTGAATCACCACCGGCTTTTCTGTATCCACAGCAATTTGAAGCTGGGCTTCAAAAACTTGCCGTTGTACCTTTTTAGGTGCTCGCTCATAGTAGTAGTCGAGCCCTATTTCCCCTACCGCGAGGATTTTATCTTGCTCAATACACTCCCTAATTTCATCCTCGGTATCAGGCGTGAATTTTTCTGCATCATGGGGATGGATGCCTTGTGTTCCGTAAATCATCTCATGCTGCTGGGTTAGCTCACGCACCGTCTCTAGGTTATCAGGCGATACCGCTATGGTAATAATTCGCTCTATCCCCACTGACTCAGAGCGTTCAAGTAATTGATCAAGCGAACCTTGCTTCAAGTAATCCAGGTGGCAGTGGGTCTCAATAATGGGTGTTCCAAAATCAGGTATTTCTCTTCTTTTTTTGCTCATAAACTCATTAAGGTAATTGATGACATAAGGCTAGTAATAGGTTGATATTATTG
>JAHRVS010000051.1 GCA_019090565.1 Gammaproteobacteria bacterium | reverse complement strand
GTTGGTGCTCGAGTCGATGCATCATCTCAAGCGGGTGCGCTGCGAAATATCGGAAATAAAATTTATAATAAAATGGCTAGCTGGATGACGGGAAATGAGGTGTTAGATTTAACATCTGGATTTAGAGCAGTTAGAGCTGAAAAATTCAAAAAATTTCTTTCACTTTATCCAAATGGCTTTTCTTATCCAACAACTTCGACCATGGCATTTTTTCGTTCTGGGTATTCGGTTTGCTATGAACCTATCACGGTTTTAAAACGTACTGGTAATAGCCACTTAAATATCTTCCGGGACGGGGCGAGATTCTTTCTGATTATTTTTAAAGTGGGGGTTCTTTACTCCCCTTTAAAAATATTTGTTCCGATTAGTTTTATATTTTTTGTAACGGGGCTACTGTATTATTTTTACACCTTTATGTATTTTGGAAGGTTTACTAATATGTCGGCTCTGCTTTTCACATCTTCGATTGTGATATTTTTGATGGGTCTTATATCTGAGCAAATAACGATGATGACCTACACAAGGTCCGATGAGGAAGATCGTTAGTTAGGTTGAATGGCTTCAGCGGTACCTCTTTCCTGCATGTTTGTTTCAGCAATAGAGGCATCATCCTAATGATAGCATCATAATTCATTGAGATTGTTTGTTAAAAATACTGAGTGATCAGTTTGTGATGGCTTTATCTTCGTGTTGTAGTATTTAAAGGAATTTATTTTATATGAGCAGAGTACATGTGCAGGGTTGCGAATGAAACAAGTACTTATTAAAGGGGGACATGCGTACATCGAAGAGGTTCCAGTATCAGTGCTCGAGCCTGGAAAGGTTTTGGTAAGAACGGCGTATAGCTGCATTTCTCCAGGTACAGAAATGAGTGGCATTGTTTCCAGTGGAGAGCCTTTATGGAAGCGAGCGGTGAAAGACCCTTCTAAGGTGAAAAAAGCTTTTGAAATGTTTTCTTCGGAGGGGTTTCAACATACAAATGCAGTGATAAAGGGCGAGTTGGAGTCAGGCAATGCAAGCGGGTACTCTGCTGCGGGTGTGATCGTTGGTGTCGGGGAGGGCGTAGAGGGTTTTTCTATCGGGCAACATGTCGCTTGTGCAGGTGCTCAGTGCGCATACCATGCCGAATATATCAACGTCCCAAAGAACCTTGTGGTTCAGGTTCCTGATGGGCTAAGTCTAGATAAAGCATCAACCGTTACACTAGGTGCTATTGCTTTGCAGTCAGTAAGACGGGCATCCCCTACCTTGGGAGAAACGTTTGTTGTCATTGGAATGGGGCTCATTGGCCAATTAGTAGCAAAGTTACTAACAGCAAATGGATGTCGGGCTATTGGTGCTGACCTCAGCGATGAGCGACTAGAAATAGCTCGAATCGGTGGTATTGAATCGGTAGTCAACTCTAGCAAGAACTTAGAAGATGCTGTTGAAAGTTTAACCAAGGGGGTCGGTGCTGATGGTGTGATTGTAACGGCATCAGCACCGAGTAACTCTGAAATCATATCTGCCGCATTTTCTATGAGTAGAAAAAAAGGGAGAGTGGTTGTAGTGGGTGACGTGGGCCTCGCCATAAACCGTAATGATATCTATTTAAAGGAGTTGGATTTCCTTATATCAACTTCATACGGTCCTGGGCGATATGACGAGCGATACGAAAAGGGCGGACTGGATTATCCCATTGCTTATGTGCGCTGGACAGAAAATAGGAATATGGAAGCCTATTTACAACTATTGGATGACTCTTCCATAAATATCGACCCCTTAGTTAATAGTATATATGCTATTGATAAATGCTCTGAGGCGTATGATAGCTTAAAACCGGAAAATACGTCGCGGCCACTGATGGTGTTATTGCGCTACCCAGAGTCTAATGCTACCGAGAAAACAAAAACAAAAATTTTTACCTCACAGCAGTATAATTTTAAGAAAACAAAGGATGGAATCGTTCGAGTTGGTGTTATCGGAGCAGGTGGGTTCGCTACGGCTACTCTGTTGCCTGTTCTAAAAAGTTTAGGAAGCATGTTTGAAATAGACGCGGTGTGCTCACGAACAGGGCACACTGCAAAAAAAACCTCGCTTCAGTTTGGTGCGCGGTATGCGACAACGAACATAGAGGACGTACTCAGTGATGACAACATCGATGCGGTCTTAATTGCGACAAGGCATGATTCCCATGCATACCTTGTCGAAGAGTGCTTAAATGCAAATAAACACGTATTTGTGGAGAAACCCTTGGCGCTGAGCCAGGAAGAGTTGAGTAGCGTATTTTCTACCTACGAAAACCTTTCAGACAAGCTTGTTCTTCAAACGGGCTTTAACCGGCGCTTCTCTTCGCATATCGCCAAGATAAAGTCATTTCTTTCCGATAGGAATGACCCGCTAATTTTAAATTACACGATGAATGCGGGGTATCTTAAGCCGGAACATTGGGTGCATGGGCCTGAGGGAGGAGGGCGCAATATTGGGGAAGCGTGCCATATATATGATCTGTTTAATTACCTCACAGGTGCAAAGTTAGTGAATGTATCCGTATCAACTATTGGGCAAAAAACGAGATTTGACGTAGGGGATAATTTTGTTGCTACTGTGACATATGACGATGGCTCAATTGCTACGCTTTGTTATACCGCTATGGGTAATAAGCGCTATCCAAAAGAGAGGATGGAGGTTTTTTGTGGTGGGAATACGTGCATTCTAGATGACTATAAGAAGACGATACTCTACGCTAAAAAAAGTACTGAATTTAAAACCAAGAACCAGGATAAAGGCCATAGCGTTCAAATGGAGAGGTTTTATCAGAATGTTTCTCAAAGTGAGGCTTTGGCAATTCCGATATGGCAGCAGGAACAGGCGATGCTGATTAGCTATAAAGTAACGGATATGCTTAATGCAGTAGTTTAGCGAATGCTGTTTAAAAACTATATGAATGGACTCTAAGTAATGTGTGGAATTTCCGGCGTACTGGCATTTGGCAATTCTAGCTTTTTTGTCGAACAAGACTACTTACAGCGTATGAACGATGCGTTGAGGCATCGCGGCCCTGATGGTCAGGGGGTATGGATATCGGACAATAAAAAAGTTGGCTTTGCGCATAGGCGCTTATCAATAATAGACTTAAGTGAAGCAGCCGCCCAACCCATGGTATCTGTGTCAGGAAAATACGTAATCACATTTAATGGGGAGATTTATAATCACCAGGAGGTTAGAGACGAAATATCGGCGGCGGATAGCCGAGCATGGAAAACAAGTCACTCTGATACAGAGGTCGTTTTACGTGCGTTTGAATTGTGGGGTATCGAGTGCATTGAAAGACTGCGCGGGATGTTTGCTTTTGCAATATGGGATATGGACGAAGAAACACTATGGCTGGTAAGAGATCGTATCGGTGTCAAACCTCTTTATTACACCGCACAAAATGGTAAGCTCGCATTTGCTTCGGAAATTAAAGCAATACTGTGTGATAGATCCATTCAAAGAAACATTGACGAAGAGGCTCTGTATAATTATTTGTCCTTTTTGACAGTCCCAGCTCCCAAGACGATGTTTGAAGGCATATACAAGCTAGAACCTGGTACGTGGATACGGGCTAAGTTAAATGGAAATCTTACTAAGCAAAGGTATTGGGATGCTCTCAATAACGTATCTGCACACTCTTCTGATAGTGAAACAGAGATTTCAGAACGACTTCTTGACACTTTAGATGAGTCTGTAAGATATAGAATGGTTGGGGATGTTCCAGTCGGTGTATTTTTGTCAGGCGGAATAGATTCTAGTACTAATGCCGCGCTTTTTTCTAAATATTCGAAAAATGTGAAAACTTTTAGCATCGGTTATGACGAGGACTATGGTTCTTATAGCAATGAATTTCAGTATGCTAAACGTGTGTCCACGTTTATAGAATCTGATCATTACGAACGAAGACTCACTCAAAAAGATCTTATCGATTTTCTGCCAGATATGGTTCGTTTACAGGATGAACCAATCGCCGATCCAGTATGTGTTCCTGTGTATTATATATCTAAGTTTGCGAGAGAGAACGGTGTTAAGGTTTGCCAAGTTGGTGAGGGAGCAGATGAGCTATTTTGTGGTTACGCGCAGTGGCTATCCTTCCTTAAGCTAGAGCGATTTAACCAAGTACCCGGATCTCTGCCATTCAAAAAAATGGCAGGGGTCTCGGCAAGAATCTTGGGTAAAACCAAAGGCCGGCCATATGAGCTGTTGAGGCGGTCTGAATTAGGTCAACCTATTTTTTGGGGAGGGGCGGAGGCGTTTACGGAAAATCAAAAAAACAAGCTGCTTAGCGAGAGAATGAACAATGAGTTCCGTAAATATACTTCATGGGACGCAATATCGCCGATTCACGAGCGATTTCAGAATAGCGAGGTAGAGAAGCACCCTCTTAATTGGATGACATACTTAGATCTCAATCTTCGTTTGCCAGAGCTACTTCTAATGCGAGTCGATAAAATGAGTATGGCTTGTGGATTAGAGGCAAGAGTACCCTTTCTGGACCATAAGTTTGTAGAGTACTCAATGGGTATACCCCCTCGGCTTAAATATAAAAACTGGCGAAATAAACATATTCTTAAGGAGGCGGTAAGCAATACAATTCCTCGCGATATTATTGAGAGAAAAAAGCAGGGTTTTGGCGTACCTGTGCATGACTGGATAGTTGGCGATTTAGGGGGGTATGCAAAAGAAGAAATTATGAACTTCTGCCAAAATACAGATTACATTGATCAGAAATCCGTCCTAGATCTATTTGCCAAAAATGATACCGCGTTAATATGGTACTTACTAAATCTTTCGTTGTGGTGGAAGGAATATATCTGACCATGATGGAATGACCGGAGTAACAAGAAGGAGCGATAAGTAATGCAGAAGGGCTTCCTTTTTGATGTGATATCTACCTATGCGACAAAGGTGGTGCTTCTTGCCTTCGGATTCGGAGTAACTGTTCTCACCGCCAGAGAAATGGGGCCTGAGTCTCGGGGTTTGTATGTCTATGCCAGCTTATTGGCAACATCAATAATCCAAATTTTGTGCTTTGGACTGCCGACATTTGTGAGCTATCGAGTTTCGATGACAGCTGGCAGGGTTTTAGATTATCTTGGGCTTTCTTTGGCGTATACGCTATCAATTGGGATGCTTTGTTGGCTTTGCGCTTATATTTACTATTCTATTTTTGATGGTTTTAAAGAGCTGCCAATATCATTGGCAATATTGGTCTTAATGTGGATCCCTGTAGGGATGCTAAACGTTTTCTTGCAGAATATTGTTTTAGCATCAGGGAAAATAAAGGAATACAATCTCGTTGAGCTGATTTTTGGTGGCGCAGCAAGTTTCTTAACTTTAATGTTGGTGATCTATGGGCTGGTCGAGCCAATATATATTTACTCCGCTGGTTTTATAGTCTTGTTCTTCGCGACGGCCTATTATTTCCGATTAATCCAGAAAAAAAGTACAGTGGCTCTATCATTTTCACCTTTGTTTGTTGGTGATGGCTGGATGTATGCTTTAAGAATTTATGCGGCATCTATTTTTAGTTTTTTGTTACTAAAGTCGGATGTTTTTCTTGTAGACTATTATTTGAGCAAAAAACAAGTAGGCAGCTATTCGATTTCCGTAGGTTTGATAGATACCTTGTATATGCTTCCCGTAATTCTAGGTACTATCCTGTTTCCGAGGCTTTCGTCGTTGCCTACTGACGAAGAGAGGTGGAAGGCTGCAAAGCCCATTGTAATAATGACTGCTTTATTGTCGGTGGTCGCCCTTGTGGTTATGTATGTTGGAGCTGGCGCCCTTATTGTACGCCTATTTGGCTCAGCTTATAGCTCGTCAGTATCTCCTTTTATTTATTTGCTACCAGGTTTCGTTTTTCTCTCAATCAATACAGTGATAATGAATTATTTTTCGTCAATCGGAGCACCGAAAATAGTTATCTTCGGCCCGTTATGCGGTTTTTTGGTCAACATTGTCGGAAATGTTTTGATGATCCCTCAATACGGGGTAGATGGCGCAGCGATAATGTCCAGCTTTTCGTATGGTTTAATGCTTTTTCTGAGCATGGTCTATATTGTAATGAATAGACGAGTTTCAGCTGTTAAAAGTGTGAGCTAACTATGATGCGTGTTGGTCACTCATGTTCGGAGTTGAAAGGGTATTAGAAAAGATGGATGAAAATGTATATGGCCATAAAAAAAGGTTAGATTGGATACGGTCATACTTGAAACCCTCAGATCGCATTCTTGAGATTGGTTGTGGTACGGGAGTAATGATTACTCTACCGCTCGCGGAGAGCTGTTATGATATTAAAGGGTTCGATGAAGATAGCAGCAGCATAGAATATGGACAAAAGGTTTTAACTTCCAGTGGTCTTGATAGCAATATACTAAAGCAAGATCTAAAGGGGGTGGATTCAAGGTCTTTCGATGTGATCATAGCATCGGAAGTGGTTGAGCATATCGATGATGATGATATGGGGGCGTTCTTTGATAACGTACAGCACTACTTAAAGCCAGGAGGGCTTCTTTTGGTAACCGTTCCCAACGGATACGGATGCTTTGAGATAGAAAATGCCATTTGGTCACAATTTGGCCTTGGCCGATTGCTAAGCTATCTCTATATAGACCGGGCTGTGTTAGAGCTAAAACAAGTGCTTGGATTTAAAAATTTGATATACCCGCACCCGTCTACATTAAGTGCATCGCCGCATTTGCAATACTTTACAGTTAAATCTATTTGTCGGCTTATTGAAACATCAGAATTCGAAGTGTTGCAGTCAGCTGGCTCTACATTGATGAGTGGGCCGATTACAAATCTATTATTTGGTGGATTACCTGTTTTTTTCCGCATTAATAATTTTCTTGGGAAGCGTCTCAAATACATGGCCTCTGGAATATACATTGCAGCTCAGTCGAACAAGGCCCGCTAGAATGACTGAGAACCAAAACTGTACTCTCACACTGTTAGATTATGGCCGCTCGATAGAAGATAATACCAATGTACTCTCGCTCGATGAACTCTTCTCTTTACCGATAATAGGCATAATTCGCACACATTTTTTTCGATATAGCCGGGTGAAATTAATCACCTATGATATTGGTTTGTTAAGGCGACCCTTTAATAAAGCACTGATGATATACGCTATGGGGTGTGGAAAGGCTGCGATTATTGACACTAAAGGGGGCAGTATACAGCTGAGTATATGTTTGCTTTTTTGGTGGGGCGCGCGAGCTCTATTCGAGAGATTTACAGGCGCTTTTTACGTGCGCATCCTCATGCCTCGTGTAA
Organism: Gammaproteobacteria bacterium; assembly: GCA_019090565.1. Classification (GTDB taxonomy): domain Bacteria; phylum Pseudomonadota; class Gammaproteobacteria; order Pseudomonadales; family UBA3067; genus UBA3067. Next base: position 10,829 of record JAHRVS010000051.1, on the reverse strand, counting down.
TAAGTCGCCTGTCGGGGTCTACGTACAGCTTTACGCAGATGCGGAAAGATAGCATGCCTTTGTATCTGAGAACAGACCTCATATTTGGCTTAACTGCTGGCGGCTCTATTGCGCATATTTCCGGTGTTGCAAATTGCCTGCATGATTACTATGGGCGGGTCGATTTTTTTACAACTGACCTAATTCCGTCGGTTTCCAGTGATATTCATCAACATATAATAGATGTTGATCGAAAGTATGGCGACTCTCCGAGTATTAAGGAGGTATTGTATAGTTTGTACATCGCTGACTTCGTGCGCCAGAATTTAACAAATCGAACCCCAATATTTATATACCAGAGGTATAGCTTGTCCAATTTTAGCGGTGCAATGCTGGCCGAAAAGTTTCGCTGCCCTTTTGTTCTTGAATATAATGGGTCTGAGGTGTGGATAGCGAAAAACTGGGGCGCTAACAATAAGCAAAACTCCTTTGCTGAGAAGATTGAAAATTTGAATCTAAAGCGTGCTGATCTAATTGTTACAGTAAGTGAGGCGCTGAAGGATACGTTGATTTCAGCGGGGGTTCAGGAGTCAAAGATACTCGTCAATCCAAATGGCGTTGATTCGGATTTATACTCTCCGAATGTTGACGGCTCTATGGTTCGTCAAAAGTATTCAATAGAAAATTCCTACGTTTTTGGATTTATTGGTACTTTCGGCGATTGGCATGGTGTATTAGTTTTGATTCAGGCCTTTCATATTGTAGTAGACGCCATTCCCAGTGGGCGTGAAAATTTGCGGTTGTTGATGGTGGGCGACGGAAAGCTTATGCCTGACGTAGAAAAATATATTATTGAGAATCGCCTATCAGATTGTTGCATTTTGACTGGCACAGTACCTCAATCAGAAGGGGCGAAATATTTATCGGCATGTGATGTGTTAGTTTCTCCTCACGTTCCAAATAGTGATGGCAGTAGATTTTTCGGATCGCCCACCAAGTTATTCGAGTATATGGCAATGGGGAAGACGATTATTGCTTCCGAGCTCGACCAAATTGGAGAAATTCTTGATGACTCTGTCGCGGTTTTAGTCCCGCCAGGTGATGTAGAGCAGCTTTCTATCTCTATGCAGAGATGTTACGAAAACCCAGGGGCTTATTCATCGCTCGGGAAGTATGCTCGGGAGAGGGTTAAAGAAAGATATACGTGGAAAGCGCACACGGATAAGATTATCAAGCGAGTTGAACTGATTGAGAGTTAAGGTGCCTTATGAATGATTTATAACCTTCTATTTTCAACCAAAAATGCCGATGTTTTTCTTAGTAGATTTGAATTTAATGCATACGAATTATTCAGTCAGAAATTAATTAGAGGTGCGCTAGTTGTCTCAGAAAAGTGCTATGCGTAGGTTGAAGCGAATGGTTGGGTATGCAAGGCGTTATGTCTATCTAGCTTTGAGACTATTGAGGGATATAGCGCTACCTACATATGCTATCGAAGGGGAAAAGGTGAACCCCCTATTGGATAAGCCCACATTCGCTTTAGATATCACAGTTCAAGACGTTATCATGTCGGAAATATATATGTCTCACCAGGGAGACTTGCTTGGTTCCGGCCTCGTGCCAATGAATTCATCGAGCTATAAAACCAGGGCATTTAACAGCATTAATATCGCGAATCTTGTCCAATCTAGGTCTATATCGAAAATGCTTGGTAATGGATATCAGAGGTTGGCATGGCATACCGATTTCGTTTCAGGTTATACCTGGTCAAGCAGACGTTGGTATAAGTTTATCAGTTATGGAAAGCATCATGGCGTAGATGTGAAGGTGCCATGGGAATTCAGTCGTTGTCATCAACTTCCTCATCTCGCTCTGTGTTTTGCAGGGGATAAAAGCGACGGCAAGGTGTCAGGCCATCGTTACGTTGATGAAGTACAGAATCAGATTATTGATTTCGTTAGTAATAATCCGCCAAGTTACGGCGTAAATTGGCGAACGTCGATGGATGTTGCAATTCGAGCAAGTAACTGGGTGGTGGCATATTCTATATTGAAGGCGCTTGACGTGAAGTTTAAAGATGGGTTCGAGGAGCTATACTCCAATTCCTTAATGTCTCATGGGCGGCATATCGCTAACAACCTTGAATGGGACCCCACTTGGCGTGCAAACCACTACTTATCAAATATTGTCGGGCTGATATTTATTGGAGCTTCTCTGCCTGATTGTGATGAGGCACAAGGGTGGTTGGCATTTGGTGTTTCTCAATTGATTTGTGAGGTTGAACGCCAAGTGAATCTGGATGGTTCAAATTTCGAGGCATCTACCAGCTACCACCGTTTGTCTACAGAAATGATTGTTTATGCAACTGCAGTTGTTTTAGGGCTCGGAGAGCAGCGGTTGGCGCATCTACAAAATTTCAAGACGCCACTGACCTGTTTTAGAAAGATTTCAAACGTGGTCGATATCCGTTTATTTGAGGGGCCTCCTGGTTTAAGAGGCAAAATTCCATTCCCTCCGTGGTACTTTGATAGGTTGTTTGCTTCGGCGAAGTTTGTTGATGCGGTCACCATGCCAACCGGTCACGTGGTGCTTATTGGCGATAATGATAGCGGAAGATTTTTGAAACTATCTTTGACTTTTCATGGTGCGAATGAAGCATTCTTGCATAGTTCAAGTGGTGGATACGGTTCGTTAGGGGAAAACCTCCTCGACCACGGGCATTTGCTTAATGCCATTGGTGGTCTGTTTGAAACCACGAATAGCACCTTCTCTGTAGATAAAAGGAGTGCAGATTACTGTATTGTTTCGGCTCTAGCGAAGGGTCGAAAAGCGCCATCGCCGAAACTCGATAGAGCTGGACTCTTGTATCAAGAAGAAACGCCTCCAGATCTTTCACGTCGTTATGACGCTGATATATTAAATCTTGACTACCCCGGAGCATCTTTGAGGAGCGGGTTGTTTAGCCAAGCCTATCCAGACTTCGGGTTATATATTTATAGGTCTGATAGGGTTTATTTAGCTGTGCGTTGCGGTAGCATTGGTCAAGATGGGTTTGGAGGCCATGCTCACAATGACCAGCTAAGTATTACACTTGTCGTTGACTGTAACGTAATAATTAATGACCCAGGAACCTATACTTATACAAGGGATATCAGCCTGAGGCAACGCTATCGCTCGGTTCAGGCGCACTTTGCGCCACAAGTAAACGGGCTAGAGCCGGGAAGCTTAGAGATGGGTTTGTGGCGATTGGGAGATGAAGCTAAAGCTGTATGCTTGCAATTCGATGAGACTTGCTTCTTAGGGCGGCACCAAGGGTATGGTGAAAATATGTACCGACAAGTCAGGGTTCTGGACAATACAATAGAGATTAAAGATTTCTGGCCAAGTGGGGTTGATTTTAAAACCCTAAAAGAACAGTACGATAGCTTGAGCGAGCGCGGAACGTTGCTCCGATTCTGCCCAGCTTACGGTGTGTTGTGTGAATAGAGCCCTATTCGTAGCCTATGACTTTCCTCCATGCGAAAATATTGGGGGAAGTATACGTTCGGAGAAATTTGCGGATTATTTGCCCCTTTTTGGCTGGAGGCCAATTGTAGTCAGCATAAAACGCCTTGGCTCTTTAAAAAAGGTTGAGCGTTACCCATTTGTTTTTCGCTACACTTCTCTCACACCTTTTTCATGGCCTTATCAAGTGACACCCTACGGTTGGGCGCTTCGCTTGATTCCTAGTATCCCATTGCTAGTTAAAAAGCAGGGAATAGACGTAATATATGTAAGCTGTCCTCCGTTTCCTGGAGCTGTTATTGGGGCGATTAGCGGAATATTGTGTCGTGTGCCGGTGGTACTGGATTTTCGTGACGCCTGGTCCTTGGACCCTTATCAGGAGGGGAGTCGTTTAAAGAGGTTAGTCTACAGAGCAGTATTTCCGAGTATTGAGGCCGTAGTATTTAAACTAACCACTCGTATTATTGTGAATACCCCTTCAATGCTAAGAGAATATCGTAAGCTCTATCCGAAACAATTTTCGAAGTTTTTTTACCTTCCGAATGGGTATGATCAAAGAGACTTTGTGGCGCGTGGAAATAACGTCGATTTCGGTGGGAAGGGCTTTCAGGTAATGCACCTTGTATATACGGGGCGGTTCGGGGTGGGTGGACGCAACCCGAGTAATTTGTTGAAAGCGCTACGTATTGTTGCTGATGCAGGGCTACCAATTAAATTAACGATTGTTGGAGACCAGCCTAGGTATATTGTCGAAAAAATTGAGAGATATGGGTTGGAGGGTATAATATCGCTAGTCCCTCAAGTGTCGCACGAAACTGCGCTAGACATAGTTGACGCTAGTGATACTGTACTACTTTATCAAGAAGAGAGTGAAAAGCCGGTTCAGGCGATTGCAGGAAAGACATTTGAATATATCGCAAGCCGCAAGCCAATTCTTTGTATATGCCCGCCTGGGGATAATCGGGATGTGGTCATGTCTTATACGGCGTACGCATCCTACGCAAATGGAAACAACCCAAAAGAAATTGCTGCCGGTCTAACGAGCATTTTTTCTATTCTGAAAAATACTTATAACCTTGAAAAGTCGATCTTAAAGCAAGAGGAATATGAAGCGTTATTTGAGCGAAAAAATCAGGCAAAGAGTTTGGCTGGGCTTCTAAGAAAAGAATTACGGATCAAAAATGAAAGTGCTTAGCCTAAGCCCTACTGGAAATGGGGCTCACGTTGTACATTCTTTGATCGCCAAGCATCTAAACGATTACACTTCGGTTGGATATTCCCCTTGGATCACATTGATGCCTTACCTCCTCTCTCATTTAGGGAAGAACCACCGTGCATCTATAGTGCATGCCCCGCTTGACTATGCCTGTTTTTTTAAGCGAGACGGAGTTCCTCTTATCGCTACTGCTCACAATTTTGTCTTAGACGATTTTATGCGTAATTATTCAACGCGCTTGCAGAGGTTGCATTATCAAACGGATTTAGCCTACTTTACTAGGCGATCGCTCGATATGGCAAGCTGTGTCACAGCGGTCAGCAATTACACTGCAGCCATTATTCGTAGTGAGATGAGCTACGCCTCTCCCATCCCGGTTATTTATAACGGGATTGATGAAACCGCATTTACACCGAAAATAAAGAAGAGTGATATTAGTAAACGAAAAATATTCAGAATTCTATTCTCTGGAAATTTGACATTGAGAAAACAGTTTGCTGTTCTTCCTAAACTTGCTGAAACTTTAGGGGCAGGCTTTGAGATTGTTTGTGCCGGTGGGTTAAATAGTAAGGTGCTTCGAGAAAATGGTTTTAGTGATGCGGAGGCAATAACCTATCTAGGTAGGGTGCCTTATGAAGAAATGCCAGCAGTCTACAATAGTGTTGATGCTTTGTTTATGCCGTCAGTGAGGGAAGGGTTTGGGCTGGCGGTTGTCGAAGCTATGGCATGTGGCCTGCCGGTTGTTGCCAATAACTGCTCGTCTATTCCTGAACTTTTCCAAGATAAAGAGGGAGGGTTTCTTTGCGAAGTTGGCAACTTGTCTCAATATGTGGATGCTTTTAGAGCCTTGAGTGACGATGAGCGTTTGTGTCATCGAATGGGGGGTGTTAATAGGGGACAAGTGGAAAAAAAATTTACTTTAAGTCGTATGGTGAGTGAATACCAATGTTTGTTTGAAAAGGTTTGCGATAATAACGTTTAGAACTGCTTGGCCTGATATTTTCAGAGAAAGTAAGCAAGTTAATCCGTTTATAAGTGGTAAAAAATAATGGTTGATGCCTCAGAATTCTATATTATATACGATGAAGTATGCGAGGAGTGCACGCAACGCTGGTCCCCAGAAATGCAACGAGAAGTCGCACAACATTGTCACGGGTGGAGTCCAGAATTATTTGATTTTACATCCTACTTTCGATCTTCTTCAGTGAGGTTTTATGCCGCATACCAGAAATTAAAAGAGCAGTTTCCGTCAAATGCTACTGTTTGTGATGTAGGCGGGTTTGGGGGGGTATTTCCAATTGTGTTAAGCCGTCTTGGGTACGAAGTATTTATGACGGAGTCACTGGAATATTACAGTGCAGCATTCGATCCGCTGTTTAGTTATGTGGAAAATCATGGCGTTACCGTTATTGACTATGATCCTTTTGGCGCAGACAAGGTTCCGAAATTAAAGATTGATTTTTTAACCTGCATGGCGGTATTAGAGCATTATCCTCATTCTCCTTCCCTGTTTATGGAAAATATAAAGCAGCTTTTGAAAGTTAGTGGGGTGGCGTTATTTGAGGTTCCCAATATAGCATATTGGGAAAATCGTAAAAAATTGCTTTTTGGTGTATCGCCATTGGTGCCTATAGAGCATATTTTTCGATCAAAAACCCCTTTTATTGGGCATCATCATGAGTATGCTAAAGATGAACTTCTGACATTGATGCGATTATCCGATTTTCACGTTTTAGATGTCGACACTTATAATTATTCGAGGGTGTTGCCAAACGGTTTTTTGGAGATGATAAAGCACATTAAGGCTTCTTCAATGAGCGAAGTGATCTTTGATATCACCACGGCATTATTTCCAAATACGAGAGAGTGTATCTCTGTCGTGGTAAAAAGTAACTTTTAGGGGTGGGCAGGTTTCGTTTTTTCAGCATTGTTTATCTATAAAGGTGATGTTTTAGTAAGAGTGGAAAACAGAGTTAATATTTATTTTAAATAAACTAATGAACGGTGTACTACTTCTATGGCGCGAGTGCTTCAGTTGACCTCTACGTATCCGCAATCGAAAGATGATAAGCAGCCTAGGTTTATTGAGTATCTATGTGATGAGTTGAAAGGTTCTCATGAGGTAACTGTTTTAGCGCCATCTTTGGCTGGAAGTAAAAGTTGTAACCTTTCAAATAGTCGTACGAAAGTAATTCGTTATAGATATTTTTTCAAAAAATATGAATTGCTAGCTGGTGTAGATGGAATTATGACGAACTTAAAAATGAATAAGGCGTTATATTTTTTAATTCCATTTTTTCTTCTGGCGCAGCTTATTAGTGTGGTAACGGTGTGCCGACGTAACTCCATTGAGGTAATTCATGCGCACTGGGTCTTTCCTCAAGGTATAATTGCTGTTATCGCAAAAATGTTTTTGCGAGATAAGCCAAAGATATTGCTAACCTCGCACGGGGCTGATCTTTTTACGCTTAATTCTTTTGTATTCAAAAAGATAAAAACCTATGTGATTACAAAAAGCGATAGATTTGCTGTGGTCAGTAAGTATATGAAGGAATTTTGCGTGAAACAGCTTTTGATTCCCGCGTCAGATGTGTCCGTGATTTCCATGGGTGTCGATCTTAGAAATATTTTCAAACCAAGTACTTACGGTAATAGGAAAGGCTTAGTATTTGTGGGTAGGCTCGTTGAAAAAAAGGGACTTGATATTTTGCTTCAGGCTCTTTCTATACTGAATGATAGGAATCACCCAGTTTTATTGACCATTATTGGCGGCGGGGCACAATCATCGTTATATAAGGAAATGGCGGTGAATCTTAATTTGTCTGATTTAGTCGAATTTACCGGCCCGGTCGAAAATGATCGAGTTGCACGGTATTTACAAAAATCTGAGGTGGCTGTATTCCCATTTCGTGTTGCTGATGATGGGGATACCGAAGGTTTGGGGCTTACTACTATTGAGGCAATCGGTTGTGGCTGCTTGGTTGTTGTTTCTGACTTACCAGCGATTAGAGATGTTGTTGAGCACAAACATACTGGGTTACTTTTCGATTCATCTGACCCAAGAAATCTCGCCGATGCAATTGAGTTGGCCTTGAGCGGGGAGTTGGATAATGAAAAGCTAATTGGAGCGGCTAGAATGCATGTCATTAAAAAGTATGATTGGAAAGTTATCGGTAAGGCATACTCTGAGCTGATCTCTACTTTATAGATAGGTAGAAAACAACTTAACTATCCGGCGTGAGGCTAGAGTGTAACTCGGTCTTAATATCTTTTGTAATGTATATATTAGGTTTCGGTGATAGGTGAGGGCTATGTGTTGTTTAGTTGTAGGTGTTTATGACATTTCTTATTTTTAGCGAGTAAATACTAATTGACTTTTAGACGTGATTTGCAGGGCTTGCGAGCGGTTGCTGTGCTACTCGTAATCATAGCGCATTCTGAACTGGGTATTTTGGAAGGTGGTTTTGTTGGTGTAGATGTCTTTTTTGTACTATCGGGTTATTTGATTACCGGTATGTTAATTTCAGAACTTATTCTGTCACAACGAATATCACTAGCACGATTTTACTCCCATCGTTTAAAGCGGCTACTTCCCGCTTTGGTAGTTATGGTTGTTGTGATATCGGTGGCATCTTTGTTTGTTTTGTCTAATTATGAGATGGGTAAGCAGTTGGCGTCGGCTCCCTATGTTCTCTCATGGGTAAGCAATATTTATTTCTTTCTTGTTGAAATTGAATATTTTGATGAACTTTCCAGTAAGGATTTATTTTTGCACACTTGGTCGCTCGGTGTTGAAGAGCAATTCTATTTAGTGTGGCCATTGATGCTATTTGTTCTTTATAAGGTCAGCAATCTGTTTGTTTTTCGATTTACTGGCAGGCTATACATTATCTTCATTTCTCTTATTTTGATTTTTTTTATTAGTCTATGTCTGTCCGCTTTTTGGACGTCTGTAAATCCGCGTTTTGCCTTCTATTCTATGTTCTCAAGGGCTTGGCAGTTCTCTCTCGGCGGTATTGGGTATTTCGTCGTTAGGAAAGGCATCTACGTCCCCAGTTCGTTTCGCAAACTCAGTGCCCTCGTTCCTTTAACAGGGTTGGTTCTAGTTGTAGGGAGCGCTTTGGTACTGCACCCAAGACTTCAGTATCCTGGGTTTTGGGCCTTGTTACCTTCGTTCGGAGCATTTTTAGTTATAGTGTCACCGAGTTTGCCTTCCTATCGAAGCTTTAGTTTGTTAGATCACCCTGTTTTCGTATGGTTAGGAAATGTTTCCTATTCTCTTTATTTGTGGCATTGGCCTATATTTATACTTGGTTTTTCTCTAGGTCTCGGTGGGGGGATTGTTTCTACTGCAGGATTGATTGTTTTAATATTCTTATTGGCCGGAATTAGCTATCGATACATCGAGCTTCCTTTTTGGAAAGGACGATTCAGTGAGGTTGATTCGAAAGTAAGCCTGCTTATCAGCTTAGTTATAATGGCCGGGATGATAGCCGTTGCAAATTTTGGTCTTCGTCAGCTGACCATGGCTCATTCCATGAATGACGTGAGTAGTAGTTGGCGGAATGATGTCCCTACCCTGTATAAGCTTTCCTGTGATACATGGGTTTCAGATTCGGCGGTAGAGCCTTGTATTTTCGGGGCATCCACAGCAGAAAAAACGGTTGTGCTTCTTGGGGATAGTATAGGTATACAATGGTTTTCTGTTGTACAAGCTATATTTAAAGAGCCTGAATGGCGTGTTGTTGTTATTACTAAGTCCTCCTGCCCAATGATAGATGAAGATTATTTTTACCAGTTTATAGGGAAAGTTTTTACTGTGTGCTCTGAGTGGCGGGCTTCTGTACTCGATGAGCTTGATAGACTAAAGCCTGATATTGTTGTAATGGGCAGTGCTGGGGCCTATGGATTCAACGAGAAACAGTGGGTAGAAGGTTCTTCCCGTATCTTTAAGAGGGTTGGTAGTGCAGCGGGGTTTGTATTGGTAATTCCTCCTACTCCTACTTTAGGGTTTGATGGGCCCGGGTGTGTTTTAAGACATCTTTCAAGGTCAGGAAAAATTAATTCTAATAGGTGTCTTGCAAAGGGAAGATTAAAGCATGTCGATGCGATTGGTGGATTTTTATCTAGCAGTGCTCGTCATTTTTCAAATATATTTGTGCTAAATTTAAATGATCTGGTTTGCCCAGAAAAAATATGCCGTGCGGCCACCGCTGATGGAGCTGTTGTTTTCAGAGACAGTCAGCATCTAACGAACTCCTTTGTGAAATCAAAAGTTTCTATTGTTAGTCGGCGTATTGACGAGATGTTGGGGAATGGGAGCCCTGATATAATTACTGGCCCCTAATATAACGGTGTACGACCAAATGTCAGAGATACCCGCTGTATTAGGATAGATAATTGAACTTCCCACCCTTGCGGCGATACTCTTCCAGAGTCGCTTAGATGATGATAAATGGAGAGCATTTTTGATAATGGATATTAAGAATAATACAAAGAAAGTATGGGGGCAAGCCCGGCTGGTGCGAAGTCATCGAGTTCAAAGCCGATGACTTTAGAATTCTTTAAAGAAGCTTATGCTCTTAGGTGTGATTATGAAATACCTTGGTTAAATAAAGTTGTTGGTTTCGAAAAATACAGAGATAAAAAGGTCCTTGAGGTTGGCTGTGGAGCTGGCTTTGATGCTTATAATATATTAAAAAGTGGAGGAATATACACAGGTATTGACATAACTCCAGAGAATATAAGAAGAACAAAAAGACATCTGTCGTTTTATAATTTTGAACCTGCAATCATCGAAGCAGATGCTGAAAAACTACCATTTATAGAAGGCTCTTTCGATAGAAAAAAACAAACCGAGCGTAGAACAAAAGCGTTTGATTAAGCAGTATAAGAAAAACATTCAAAATCAAAAAGATGCTTCGCCAACTAACTATGAGCCTCGTCAGCAAGCCAGTTTGAAAATTTTCGATGGAAGTGGCCACACACGGTTATCGGAAGGTATCCCATACGGCTGTCAGGATTATTTTGAGCTGGTGGACTGGACGGGCAGCGTACGACCGCATTGAGCGGTTAAAAGGTAAGTCGGCCTCGCTGATACTGTTGGCATTCATGCCAACCAAATTAAGAC
>JAHRVS010000050.1 GCA_019090565.1 Gammaproteobacteria bacterium | reverse complement strand
CTGCTTTTGCTGCATCAATAACCCTGTCAATATCAGCCTGCACCACTTCTTTGTCTTTAATGGCCACGATGCCATGAGAGTTCATGCCTTTAATGTGAGCGCCAGATACACCACAGTACACGGCATTAACTGGTGTCCCAGCCATTAACTCAGCCTCTTCCACTGCGCGCTGAATAGATTCCACTGTCGTCTCTAAATTGACAACCACACCTTTTTTCAGCCCCTTTGAGGGCGTTGCGCCTAAACCCATGATTTCCATAGAGCCGTCATCATTGGCCTTTCCTACCACCGCAACAACTTTTGATGTACCAATATCAAGCCCAACCAGTATGTTATCGTCTGCTATTTTATTCATCCGCCTTTTTCTCTAAAGTAAGTCTCATGCAAAGCACCCGCATTTTTTATGCACGATGTCGCAACGTGCTGGACTTGCTTGTTTTCCGAAGAGAGTCATTCGTTTCAGAAATGCGTAGCTCAAGTACTTTATCTTTGTTTTCCTGCCACGAAACAACAAAGCCATTTTCATAGCGCAAGTCCACATGAGATATCTGCATTAATTTCGGCAATATATGAGCGTCATAGATACGACTAAACTGTTCAATTTTTTCTATGCCTTGTTTTGCGCTGAGAATTAATAACAAACCGTTATCCAATTCAACACGCCAGTCAAACGTTGATTCGATATGTACACGCACCACACGCAGATCATTGTCAGCCAGAATCCCTTGAGAGTGATAATAAAATTCGGTTATTCCTTCACGCTGCGACTCTTTGCCCAAAAGGTGAGGAAGAGAGTCAAACTCACTGATATCTCTTGGTGAGAAAACCACCCCAGATACGCTGATTAGCTGATCTTCTTTCCAGCGAGCCAGGGGAGCTTGCTCCTGAATATTCAATAGCACGGTGTCTGGCCATATTTTTTTAATTTGCGCTGACTTTACCCAAGGCAATTCATTAATCGAGTCCGCAACATTTTTCAACTCAAGAGTGAAAAAGTTTTTTTCCAAAGCCTGCTCTAGCAGAGCGTCCACATCATTTTTCTCTACATATTGCAGTGATTTATTAATCAGTATTTTTTTCACTGCTATTTGGTCGCTGATATCTGGCATAAACAGCAGTATGACAAACAATGAAATAAATAAAATGAGCATGCCCATTCTCGCTGCAATGATATCCTTTAAATTTTGTATCGTCATGGCTCCATGCCTTTATGTTAAGAGTTGTTTCTGCAAAAACTCGATTCCAGAATGATTACAACCAAATCGTCAAATGAAACACCACCTTGCTTTGCCGCCATCGGCACCAAGCTATGGCTGGTCATTCCTGGCACCGTATTGACCTCTAACAAGTAAAATTCACCTGCTGCGTCACGCATAACATCAACGCGCCCCCAACCAAAAGCCTCAAGGCTTTTATAGGCATCATGCGCCAACGTTTTAAGCGAATTTTCGTCCTCGGCGTTCAAGCCGCAAGGACATTTATATTGCGTATCCGTCGCGTGATATTTGGCTTCATAATCGTAAAAATCTCTCGGTGTTTCCAGTCGCACCGGGGGTAGAACGGTATCACCCAGTATGGCAACCGTGTATTCCTCGCCCTCGATATACTGCTCTATCAGTGCTGCGTCGTATTGCAATGCCAACGAAACGGCTTCGTTTAGTTCGCCAGCCGTATCCACTTTACTCATTCCAACACTTGATCCTTCTCTGGCTGGCTTGACCATCACTGGAAAACCTTCCACTGCAGCAGTTTTATAAAGCTGCTCGGTATTTTTCACTACCGTAAAGGGTGGCGTTGGCAAGCCCACCCCCTCCCAGAGATATTTACACCGCACTTTATCCATTGCAAGCGCAGAGGCAAGTACACCGCTTCCCGTATAAGGAATACCAAGCACCTCTAACGCACCTTGCAGGGTGCCATCTTCACCCCCACGACCGTGCAAAGCGATAAAAGCCCGGTCATACCCTTCTAATTTAGGTAGGTAATCACCACTGCAATCAAGACCCTGCGCTGTAACCCCTTTAGCTTGAAGCGCATCCAAAATAGCTTGGCCACTTTGCAATGAAATCTCACGCTCGGCTGATTCACCGCCATATAAAACAGCGACGCTTCCAAAGCCTAGGGAATCAGTCACTTTAGTCACAGTAGGTTACTCTTCGTGGCATTAATTAGCCCGTTATCTGCTAGGTTTTTTGCAACAGCACCGATGTTTCCGGCACCCTGAGTCAGCAATATATCGCCTTCCTCCAGAACACTGGCCAACAATGTCGACAATTCATCCCCTGTATCGATGAAGATAGGGTCTACCTTCCCTCTTAAGCGAATACTATGAGATAGATTTCGGCTATCTGCGCCAGGAATTATTTCCTCACCCGCTGAATAAACCTCCATCAAAAAAAGCACGTCGACTTCTGACAGTACGCGTACAAAATCATCATAAAGGTCTTTTGTGCGGCTATAACGGTGAGGCTGATACACCATAACAAGGCGGCGCTCTGGCCAGCCGGCACGAATGGCCTGAACCGTCACTTCGACTTCTTTGGGGTGATGCCCATAATCATCCACAAGCATCACGCTGCCCTGGGGAAGCAAAAACTCTCCATAAGATTCAAATCGTCGGCCAACACCCTGAAACTTTTCCAAGGCTCGTTTAACGATTTCAATATCGATATGCTCATCACTGGCAACGGCAATTGCCGCCAACGCATTGAGCACATTATGCGACCCTGGCATATTCAGCTTGATTTCAATGTCATCAAAATCCGGCCCGTGAGCAACAAATGTTGTCTTGAATTCTGTTTGATGAATATTTGTCGCTCGATACATCGCTGACTCATCGAACCCGTAGGTGAGCACAGGCCTAGGTACTTCGGCCATCAGGCCTTTAACAACCGGGTCATCGATACACAAAACCGCCAACCCATAAAAAGGCAGGTTATGAAGAAACTCACTAAAAGTGTCCACCAATTTTGAAAAATCGCCCCCATAGGTGCTCATGTGATCAGCGTCAATGTTAGTAATGATCGAAACCATTGGTTGTAAATGCAAAAATGAAGCATCGCTTTCGTCAGCTTCAGCGATAAAATACCGACTATCACCGAGACCAGCATTGCTTGCAGCGCTGTTTAATCGGCCGCCAATGACGTAGGTGGGATCAAGCCCTGCTTCTGCGAAAATGGATGCAATCAAACTTGTTGTCGTAGTTTTTCCATGTGTGCCGGCTACGGCAATGCCGTGTCGAAAGCGCATAAGCTCTGCAAGCATTTCTGCTCGGGGAACAATGGGAATACCAAGCTCTCG
>JAHRVS010000049.1 GCA_019090565.1 Gammaproteobacteria bacterium | reverse complement strand
TAATATTATCTTGCGAGCCGAATCGTTCTTGAAAGGCATTAAATGCTTTAAGTTGGGGGTTCTCTGGGCTAAAAAAGATTCGGTAATCGCTGGAGAATTCGAGCTTCGGAACGCCAAGCAATGAAATTACTAGAAACAGCAATGAAAGAATGATTCCATAGCGCCGCTTCTGCAGCAACATTGATCCGTAGTTTTTCATAAAAGCCCAGCTACCTTATAAAAAGGAAAGGTCGTTGATTATCCGCTGAACTTAAGTGTTAAAAGTGGCTGTCAGCTAATTTAAGTATAAAGCACTGTGCTTTGATGACTATATGGCGTCGTGTATAGCAAGGGTATTGATTGTGTAACATATGATGAGGAAAGTGCTAATACTCGAAATGTATTCCATTTTAATGGGATATGCTTAGATGAATCATGCAGGTTATGTTGTGATGGCCATCGATATCGATTAGGCGGCAACAAATGATGGACTCCTGTGCATACCAGAATCAAGGAGGGGCTTATCTTTAATTTTAAATACAAAGCACTGTTACTTCTATTGGTCAGTGCTCATGCTATGGGAGCGCAACCGGTAGACAGGGGCCGTGTGATCTTTGAGGAAATGGATGCACGTGAAATGGGATTTGGTGATTTTTCAACAATTCAGACCATGGTTTTGCGAAGCAAATCGGGTCAAGAAAGCCGCCGCCAGATGGAAAATTTCGTTTTAGAAGGCAAGGGGGAAGACGGGGATAAGACCCTCATTGTTTTTCGATCGCCGAAACGCGTACGGGGCACGGCATTATTAACCCATGCTCATCAAGCCAAAGATGATGATCAGTGGTTATACCTACCTATATTGGGGCGGGTGAAGCGTATCAGTGGCGCATCGAAATCGGGCGCTTTTCTGGGGAGTGAGTTTTCATACGAAGACCTAGCACCTTTAGAGGTAAGCGATTTCAATTACCACTTTGTCGCAGAAGAAAATGTGAATGGTATTGCAACCTTTAAAGTAGAGCGGGTGCCGCGAGATACTGACTCCGGTTACAGTCGGCAAGTGGTATGGGTAAATCAAGAGCACTACCGTTTTGAAAAAATTGAATTCTATGACCGAAAGGAAGCGCTTCTAAAGATGGTTACTTTTAATGATTATCGGCTTTACCTGAATAAATATTGGCGACCCCATAAAATATTAATGCTAAACCAATCTGACGGCAAGAGCACCGATATGCTGATCGAATCCTATGATTTTCAAACAGGGCTGAAAGAAGAGAATTTCACCCAAGCCAGCCTGCGTAGAATTAAATAGAGTGAATTTCTTTCCATCGTTTTAATTTTAGAAACCATGACTATGAATGGTATAAAACTCTTATGGACACCTCTAAAAATGCACTTTTCCCGCGATAGCTGCATAAGCTCCGTACTCGAATCCTCATGGTTGCCTTATGCTCTGCGGTTCTCCGTGCGGGGTCTCCTTACTCTCACGAGAAAATTACTATTTTTAGAGGTGCCCTTATTAGCCCTTTTGTACTGCCTTGTTTTAAATCAAATGCTGCTAAGCAATAACGCAATGGCAGCCTCGCAGGCAGAAGGTGAGTTGTCTCTGCAAACGAGACTGTTTAACCAAGATCCCCAGTCGACGCTGCAAGAAAATAATGCTCAGTCATTTGCATTTGCATTTAATTTATCCGGAGCTCTTGGGGAACAACTCGATGCCGAGCTGGATTTTTTTTATCGGTATGACAGTGCCGACGATGAACGGACGAAGGGCGACATCAGAAAACTCTACTTGCGCTGGTTAAACCCGCACATTGAAGTGTTAGCGGGTTTTAATCGTGTCTTTTGGGGGGTGACTGAAGTCAATCACTTGGTGGATATCGTTGCTCAGACGGATACCGTTGAGTCACCCGATGGCGAGACAAAACTTGGGCAAGCAATGATAGCGTTTACCGTGCCCTTCGAAAATGGCTTGGCAGACATCTACTTGTTACCTTATTTTCGGGAGCGTACCTTTCCCGGTGAAAACGGCCGTTTGCGTTTCTCTTTGCCAGTTGACTACGACAACCCCGTTTACGAAGACCCTGATGAAGGCCAACATATTGACTTTGCTGGACGCATTGCAAAAAGTTTTGAAAACACAGAGCTGGCGCTTTCGTATTTTCAGGGGACAGGCCGTGATCCCAGTTACCTTTTTGGGGTCAATAGTGCATCCATTCTGCCCTATTATCCGCAAATAAAGCAGCTGGGTCTTGAGGCGCAATATATATGGGATGAGTGGTTATTTAAATTGGAATTCATTCATCGTGACGGGCAGCCCAATCTATTCTTTGAAGAGGAGGAGTACCAGGCAGTCACTACGGGGTTTGAATACACCTATTATGGTTTGGCGGGCAGTGCAAGTGATCTTGGTATAATCGCTGAACTACTATATGACAGCAGAGGGCAGCGGGCACTCAGCCCCTATGAAGAAGACATTGCGCTGGGTGGGCGCTGGGTGCTGAACAATTTGCACAGCGCCGAATTGATATTTTTATGGATTCAAGATTTGAATCGTTTTGCGAGGGTGTTTGCCTTTGAAGGAAGCATTGAAATGGGTGAGTCCTTTGCATTAAGTTTTGAATCTACGATTATTTCACACCAGCCCCAGCCCTCAGTGCTAACACCACTACAGAGCGATCGCCTGCTTTACGATTTGCGTGACGATGACTCGATAGAGTTTACCCTCAGTTACTACTTTTAGAAGGTGGCTCAAACTCCTTGCGACCAGCTGTTTGCCGCGTTACCGGCTAAGGCTCCTACAGTACATCGTGTGCATAAACGCCGTATTTGAACACTCGTGCTTGCCTTGTACGTGTCGATTCTCGGCTGCATTACTCTACCTCCTGTACCCATGTAGTCGTCCATTCGGGGCATCTTTGCTCCCACATGAAGATCACTACCTTTCGAGCTACCCTAAAGCGACAAGAAAGGGTGCAAGCCTAGACCGCTAGCTGGAGGGGGTTTCACCATTTCCTTGGTTCTTGCTCATTGCCTTATCGGCTATGAGCAAGAGTGGGGGGACGATAAAGAAAGTCGCTATGAGAGCAAACGCAACCGTTAGCGATATCAGCAGGCCCATATCCTTGGTAGGTTTAAATGCCGAGCCGTAGAGCACCGTAAATCCAATCACTAAAATAATTGATGTCACTAACAGCGCGACACCAACGGTACGAAAGGAATAAAGGATCGCTTCATGGGTATTGAGGCCAAGCTCTCTTTTTGCCCTCAAATATTTACTTAAAAAATGCACTGTGTCATCAACAATGATACCTAAGGCGATAACTAATACGGCGCCCCCAGACATTCCTAGTTCGCCCACAAGAATTGACCACGCTCCAAATGCCATCACCAAAGGCAGCACGTTTGGCGCGAGGCTCAAAAACCCCAATTTAACGTTACGCAGAGCAATAAGTAACACGATTGAAATTAAGAACAGCGCCAGGAATGCACCATTCACCATGCTAATAATGTTTCGCTCAGCGATATGCGCGAACATGATGGTTTCGCCGATAGCAGGGGAAAGGGACAAGTTTGGGGTGTTTGCTTTTGCCCACGCCGCCGTATTTTCGGCCAATGCGAGAATCTCACTGGTTTTTGCATTTTCCATATTAATGGTTAAACGTGAGCGGCTTCGGTCATCGCTGATGCTATTAGAAATATCTCTTCCCATCGGCAACGACATTTCATACATGAGTAAATACTGAGAAGCCAGTTCTCTGGACTCAGGCGTGCGATAAAACGCATCGTCATCATTATGCATGGTCTTGTTGAGTTCAAAAATGATAGAGTCGTAGCTGCTCACATATTGTACTTTTTTCTGGGTGAGCATCCACTCTCTTAGCCGCTCTAAATCACGCAGATAGGCAGGGTTGTTAATGCCGCCTTCTTCGCGGGAATCCACATCAAAGTCAACGGTAATTAGCCCAACCATGTTTTCCATTAGGAAGTCATTGGTACGGCGAAACTCTATTGTCTCATCAAAATATTCAAGAAACATATCGTTAAACTCTAGCTTTGGGATCTGGTAGGCGAGGCCACCAATGAGCAAAGCCATCGAGGAAAGCACCACGATATGGTTGTTGTTAATCTTAGCGCCGAAATGTTCCATAGCCGGCGTATCATCATCCTTTACTTTTCTAGGTTTAATTGGAATCAAACTAAGAAAGGCGGGTAAAAATAGGACTGAAAACCCGTAAGCGGCAAGTACACCAATGGCTACCTCGTTACCCATATCTCTAAAGGGGGGCGATTCGTTAAAATTGAGGCTAAGAAAACCAATAATAGTGGTTAAACTGGTCAAAAATATAGGCTGGTGGTTAATGCGCAAGGTTTCCAAAATGGCTTCGTCTTTGCTCCTGCCATGGCCCATAGACTGAAACATTGAAATAAGAATATGCACGCTATCTGCGACCCCGACAGTGAGGATTACAATGGGGGCCATAGCCGTTACGTTGGTCATGGTGATGCCCAGTGTGACCACACCCCCTACGGCGACGATAGCCGAAAAGACAATGACTAACAGGGTGCCAAACATACCCGCCAAAGAGCGTAAGAAAATAATCAAAAAAATGATCATTAATCCCACCATTAGTGGCAAAAGCGCCAACCCATCTTTAAGCATGGCTTCTGCAAAGGCTTGGTTGACGTAAACCCCTCCTGTTGTATAAAAAGTGGTGCCGGGGTAATCCGCTTCAAATTGCGCCATGAGTTCATTCAGGAAATCCATGACTTCCTGACGCTTTTCAGGCGCACCTTCGCCATCGGTAAGGTTAAAGGTGACCGCGACGGCTGCCAAAGAGCCATCCCGTGCCACCAGCTTATCGGCCAGCACGTCATGGTTGCTAGCATATTGTCGCAAATCAGCAATGTACTCGTCACTGAGGGACATCGCATCCTCATAGGTATTATCGACCTGCAACTCATCGTCAGAAATACGTGTACGTTGAAAGTTTTGGAGTGAGTCGACACGCCGAGAATAGGGAATCATCCAAGCCTTATTGGTAAACGCTTCAATCAACGCCAAGTTTTCGCGCGTGTAGACGTTTCCATTTTCAGGGGCAATGGCAATGTAGGCATTCTGCATTTCGCCGTAGGAGTCTTTAAACTGATTAAAAGCAATCAACTGGGGGTTGTCTTCGGCAAAGAACACGTTCAGGTCGTCAGTCATGGCGATATTGCGAATCTGAAAACCAAACAAGGAAACCACAAGTAATGTGGCGAGCACGATCAGCCAGCGGTGACGCAATACAAAGGGGCCGAGGGGAGAGTTATTCATAGAAAATCATTTCCTATACTACCGGTGAATAGGGGCAAAACTTATTATCCATGTTATGGATAGCGGTCTCTATTGCCGCTATATTGCTCGCCAGAGGTTCGAGCCGCACTGCATGCTAACTAGCACGTAGTGCATTGTCGAGCACAATCTTTAGTTGGCGCGTACAAGCATGCTGAGGGTTTTGCTGCACGGCCGTGTTAAGCTGGCTGCTGTTACCCCCCGTTTGATTTTTGATGTTTGATTTAAAAGGAGAAAAATGAAAGTGAAATTCAATTACGTCCCCCTGCGCAGTCTTATTCTGCTGCTGGTTATTGGTCTGACAGGCTGTGACACCCTCTATTTTTCCGCTTTGGAGCAGGTAGGCATACATAAGAGAGACGTCTTGAAAGACCGAATCGAAGACGCACAAGAGGCGCAGCAGGAGGGAAAAGAGCAATTTGTGTCCGCCTTGGATGAATTTAAACAAGTCTTGTCACTGGAAGAAACCTCTCTTGAAAAACGCTACAAGTCATTGCAGGCAGAGTACGACGCCAGTGAAGATGCCGCAGAGGAAGTGCGCGAACGTATTGCTGCTGTAGAAAGTGTGTCAGACGCGCTATTTGACGAGTGGGAAAAAGAGCTAGAGCTGTATACGAGCGCTGCGTTACGACGCGCGAGCAAAAAAAAGCTTCTTCATACTCGGCGGCAATACAGGAATTTGATTGTCGTCATGAAAAAGGCCGAAGCAAAGATGACGCCGGTGTTGAATACACTGCGTGATCAAACCCTTTTTCTAAAACATAACCTCAACGCGCAAGCCATCAGTGCCGTAAGGTCAGAACTGGGCCGTATAGAACGTGATGTAGACAAGCTCGTTGTGGCTATGGAGGTATCCATAGACGAAGCGGAATCATTTATTCAAGGCTTGAAATAAAACCAAGTGGCCTTGGAAGGTTTTTTACCCACCTCTTTTATAGGAATACTCCAAACTCGGTGATTATTAAGTAATTTTTCATGCAAGTTCCATATAGTCAACTAAAGTTACAAAACACGGGCGGAAACGTTGCTGTCTTTATCGCTAGCAGGTGATGGGCATGCTTAGGTTTTTGCATGATAGTGAAGTATCTTTATTAATATTCTCTAGTGGAGAGGAATGTATGTCACTTAATAAGTCACTGGCTGCCGGCGCACTGGCATTGGCCTTGCCAATGTCGGCGATGGCTGCATCAGATTTCAAAGTAAACGGGTTTGCTAACGCAGGTTATGCATGGGTCGATTCAGATGAAACCTATTTGTTCGCAGATAAAGACGGGTCCTTTAACGAGTCTTCGCATTTTGGTTTGCAAATGCGCTTTTCTCCAAACGAAGAT
>JAHRVS010000048.1 GCA_019090565.1 Gammaproteobacteria bacterium | reverse complement strand
GGGCGCTTTATTAAATATATGGCAGAAGCTGCCAGTGGGCGTATTTTAGGCGAGGTATTGTTTGCCGTGATGGCTTATCGCCTTCCGGGGTTCCTTGAATTAATTCTGCCATTAAGCTTGTTTCTGGGGGTGTTGCTGGCATACGGGCAGCTCTATTTGAGCAATGAAATGACGGTATTGAATGCTTGCGGGATTGGCCAGCGTCAAGTGCTTATATTCACCTTATTTCCAGCCTTGTCACTGGCTGTTCTTGTCGGCGTTCTCAGTTTGTATTTAACCCCGCTAGGGAACAGCCGAGTGGAGCAAATTCTCACTGAGCAAAAATCGAGAACCGAGTTTGAGACCCTGACCCCGGGTCGTTTTCACAGTGGGGGAGATCTGGTTGTGTATGCTCGCTCACTTTCTACCGATAAAACACAGATGGAGAAGCTGTTTATATATCAAGGTGAAAAAAACCGTGAGGTAGATGGTGAAATACTGGTTTCTCAAATATTGTTGACAGCGCAGACGGGTGTGAGGCGCGTGGACCCTCATAGCGGAGATCAGTATTTGGAGCTGAGGAATGGCTATCGTTACGAGGGAACGCCTGGCCGTCATGATTATCACAAGATGTCGTTTGAATCTTACCGTTACCGTTTAGGGACTGCGGCAGAGCCAGTGGAAATTCGCAAATTAAAATCGCGTTCTACCGCGTCATTGATTGGCAGCGATGTCTTGAAAGAAAAAGCAGAGTTGCAATGGCGGATATCGATGCCTTTATTGGTTTTTATTGTGGGAATGATGGCGATCCCATTGAGTAAAGTTAACCCGCGACATGGGCGCTTCCTTAAGTTGATTCCCTCTGTGATGTTGTACTTATCCTATGTTCTATTGTTGATCACTAGTCAAAAATGGATTGAAAAAGGTGAAATCAGCCCTGTTTTTGGGTTGTGGTGGGTGCATGGTGTGTTTTTTGTGATTGCTTTGTTTATGCTGTTATCGTCGCGTTACCAGTTCTCATTGAGACGACTGTGGGTAGGAGGGCAGTAGAGTGAAAATACTGGATCGTTATATTGCCTGGAGTGTATTAGGTGCTTTCTTTATAGTTTTGATGATCATTGTGGGTCTCGATATATTGTCGGCATTCCTCGCTGAGCTTGAAGAGCTTGAAAGGGGTTACCAAACCATGGACGCCTTGGAGTATGTACTCATGTCATTCCCTCGGCGAGTGGCTGAATTTGTTCCAGTAGCGTTGCTGATTGGTTGCTTGGTAGGCCTGGGGGCGCTGGCCAATAATAGTGAACTTATTGTTATGCGTGCAGCGGGTATATCAGTGGGGCGAATTGTTTTCGCTGTGATGAAGCCGACGGTATTGATTTTGGTTTTGAGTATCGGGTTGAGTGAGCAAATTGTCCCCTATACAGAACAAATTGCAGAAAGTGAGCGCTCTTTATTGAAAGGTGGGCAAGATGCACTGAAAAGCGGGCATGGGCTATGGCACCGAGAAAAGAATGAAATCGTACATATTAATGTGGTTGCGCCGGATGGTCGGCTTTACGGAATAAGTCGGTATCAATTTGATGAAGAGGGCAATATGCTTAAAGCCAGCTTCTCTGAAAGTGGAGCTTATAAAAATAATAGCTGGAACCTGCGAGGGACCCAATCGACGAGACTGTTTTCTCGTTATACAGAGATTACATCGAATGATCATAAACAATGGCCATTTGCACTGACGCCCCATAACCTGTCTTCTGCTGCTGTTGATCCTGAGTTCCTTGATTTGTTGTCACTGTACCATTACGCGCGTTACCTTGAAGAGCAGGAGCTAAATTCGAGCCACTACACCCTCGCTTTCTGGAAGAAGATTTTCCAACCCTTGGTGAGCATCGCCATGGTGTTGATTGCCGTCTCTTTTATTTTTGGTCCTTTGCGATCTGTGTCGATGAGTTTCCGAGTATTGGTGGGGGTGGTGGTTGGTTTGGTGTTTCAGCAAGCTCAGGATTTTTTTGGCTATGCGAGCCTTGTGTTCAATGTGGACCCTCTGGTGGCGATAGCGATACCAGTGGGTATTTGCCTTTCTGCTGGCTTATTTATGATGAGCCGTGTGCGCTAGGTGCCTACGGTGAACTAAACTATCCTTGGAATGGGTATGAATTTTTTTCAACGAATATTTGGTTATATTAAAAAATTATTTTTTTTCGAATCATCCAACGAGCTTCTAATGAATACGGTGAGTGCTGAGGTTACGCATAAAGGCTGTGTACGAGAGCGGAATGAAGATTCATTGTTATCTCGCCCTGCTGTGGGTTTGTGGACAGTAGCAGATGGCATGGGGGGGCACCTTGCGGGCGATTATGCGAGCAAGAAGATTGTTTCTGTTTTGGAGGGTGTGCCTGTAGAGAGCCTCGCTGAAGACCTAGTTGGGGCAGTTGGTAGTGCCTTGGAGCAGGCGCATGAAGCAATAAAAGCTTACAGCCGAGAGCAACTTGGCGGGAAGACCGTGGGCAGTACGGTTGTTGTTTTGGTGCTGGATAATCAACATGCCCATTGTTTTTGGATGGGTGATTCGCGAGTCTACTTGTTTCGGGATAATACTCTAGAACCTCTTTCCCGCGATCATAGTCAAGCATTTTTACTGGTAGAGCAGGGTTTGATTTCTTTGGATGAGGCGGACAAACATCCCTCTTCCCATATGTTAACGCGAGCAATGGGCAGTGGTGAGTTTAATCTGGACTACCACCGTTACCCGCTGGTGAAGGGTGACAAGTTTTTATTATGCAGTGATGGTCTGTATGGCGAGTTATCCCGTGATGAAATGACCGATATTATTAAAAGTGGGGGAGTGGAAGAAAACACGCAAACCCTTTTACAGAAAACCTTGGATAAAGGCGCCCGCGACAACATATCGGTCATTTTGGTACACACAGACGCGAAATAGCCGTTGTTTACCAGACGTCTCTAAGCTTTCGAAGATGAATGAAGATGTCTTTATCTGAGTTACCCATTTCTGGGAAGTCGTTTAAAAGGCCTTTTCTTATTGATGGGTTACTTAGACGAAAGAAGGGGTTTATCTTCCTTTCCATGCCAAGGTCGGTGACAAGCCGTGTATCAGGGGTTTGTTGGCTGACTTCATCGAGTAGCTCTGAAATACGCGTATTGTCAGGTTCCCTCACTGCTGCAAACTCAAGGTTGTTTTCAATGTAATCATGCCCCGGATAAATGCGGGTTTTATCAGGAAGATCACAAATGAATTTAGCGATAGATTCATAGAGAACCGCCGAGTCGCCGCTGTAGCAATTACCTACACCTGCATTAAACAGAGTGTCTCCGCAGATCAGCACTGGGTTGTCACTGTCATGGTACAAGCAAATGTGTGACATCGTGTGGCCCGGTGTATCGAGCACATTTAATGTGATATTTCCCACTTGAACGGTGTCACCGTGCTTGAGCCAGTGGTCAACACGAGGAATACTGGCTTGGGCTTCAATGGGTGCGCTGAGGGGGCACTGGCAGGCTTTCACAACATCGTCGTTACCGCAGATATGGTCACCATGCTCATGGGTAGAAACAAGTTGAGTAATCTTCCAGCCATTTTTCTTTGCGACTGCAATGCATCGACTCGCATCAGCGGGGTCTATCATCATGGCTTCGTTGGTTTCTGTGCAGACGAGCAGGTGGTTGTAATTTTTGAGTGGGTTGGGGATAGTGATTCTTTCGACATGTAACATGGTTTGCACCTGGCTGAGTCGGAATAGGGTTGACGGGGTGGTGAGATGGGCCGATGAGGAGTCTAGCGGTTTTTATACACCCGGGCTACTTTCCTATTTTTTAGGCGATTAACAGGATAATAAGATGGCGCAACGTCCTTTGGATGGTATTAAAGTATTAGAGCTAGGCCAGTTGCTTGCCGGCCCGTTTACTGGCACGCAGTTGGGTTACTTCGGAGCAGAAGTTATTAAAGTGGAGGCCCCGCAAAAAGGAGACCCCATTCGTGGGTGGCGTGTAGTACAAAATGGCACGTCATTATGGTGGTATAGCATAGGGCGGAATAAGAAAAGTGTGACCCTGGATTTAAGCACTGAAAAAGGCCGAGAATTGGTTTACGAATTGATCAAGCAAAGCGATGTGCTGATTGAGAATTTTAGACCGGGTAAAATGGAATCGTGGGGCTTGGGCCCTGAAGATATTAAGGCTGATTGTCCCGATTTAATCTATACCCGAATATCCGGTTACGGGCAGACAGGGCCTTATGCGAAACAACCGGGCTTTGCATCGGTAACAGAAGGGTTTTCTGGCTTTCGCTATCTGAATGGCTTTCCAGGGGAGGCGCCGGTTCGGTCAAACCTAAGTTTGGGTGACACCCTTGCTGGGCAACAAGCATTTATTGGCATATTGCTGGCATTGCTGCAAAAAAATAAAGGTGGGGGGCAGAGCAATGGAGGGGCTGGCCAAGTTGTGGATGTGGCGCTTTATGAGGCTATGTTCAACACTCTTGAGGCCGTGGTGCCAGAATACGATGGAGCCGGGGTCATACGTCAGCCTTCAGGCACCACGGTAACAGGAATTGTCCCTACAAATACTTACCGCTGCTCTGATGGAAAGTTTGTCATCATTGGGGGCAATGGCGATTCAATTTTCAAGCGTTTGATGAAGGCCGCGGGGGCGTCTCATATGGCGGAGGACGAGCGCTTTAGGGATAATGCTGGACGGGTTGAAAATGAAGCAGAAATTGACGCAGTATTAAGTGAATGGTGCAGCGCCTCTTCATTGGAAGAAATTCTAGAGATGCTCAAGCAGGCGAATGTGCCCAGTGGCCCTATTTATAATATTGAAGATATGATGAATGACCCACACTACCAAGCAAGAGGGATGTTCGAGACGGTGGATACGCCTGATGGCGAGCTAAAGATTCCCGCTATAACGCCAAAGCTTTCTGATACCCCCGGCCGTACCGATTATGCTGGCCCTGCTTTAGGCCAGCATAATGATGAAATACTCGGTAAGCGCTTGGGTTTGAGTGAAGATGAAATGTCCCAACTTAGGGGGTGTGGCATTATTTAGATGTTACTGGTTAGTAACGAACAGAGCTAGATATAACATTTAGCTTGGTTCTTGCAACGGCAAGGTCTTTTTCATTGTGTCTGATTTGGGCTTCAAGTTTTCCCGTTTGTTGATTGAGATCTTTGATTTCCAACAGGAGGTTAGCTTTTTGAGCGATGTTTCCTTGCGGTGAGATAAGCAAGCCTTCTTTGTTTTTTAACTGAGCCTTGGCCGTCTTTAGTTCTGTTTTATTGGTGTTTAACTTGTTGTTAAGGGCCCTGACCTGTTGACGAGCCACGTGGACGCGCTTGCCTGCCCGGTATGCATTTAAAAATGCGGGCTCAAGGTCTTTCGGGCACATGCCTCGATAGTGAGCGCCGTTGCTTCCCAGTGCAAAGCCTCTGTTTGGGTTACAAAAGGCCCTTACGCCCCTAGCATGGCCTTTTTGATAGGCACTTAGATCTGGTGCAACACCATGTTTTGCACAGGCTGTTCGGTGTTTACCTATTTGGGCTTGCGTTTGCCCATTGCCGCCGTCTTCATAGCCAATGAGCTCCCAGTTTGCGAGTTTGCATTCATCTTTATTCATGCTGGCGCATGATGACAATAAAACAGAGGATAAAAGGATAGTGAAAATGTAAATACGTGACATAGGTTAGATACCAAGCGGTTGGGCGTTGCACTGATGTTCTGCACTAGGTTTTACTGTGCAGCGAGTATTTGTTATGTTTCTTTAGGTATAGCAGTTTCTTTGGTGAATGTTGACTTGCATGTCTGCAAGCCCCATAGAGTCGTAACGCCATAGGGGTGTAGACTCATAGCTAGATAAAAATAATAAAGAGCACCTTTAAAAATGGAGAGCACCTTATGAGGATGGTTCAAAGCAGTGTATTTCTTTTCTTTTTAGCAGCTTGCAGTGCTGCTTTAGCAAACCCTCAGTTTGAATCGCTAAAATGGCAACTTGTTGAAAGCAGCGATAGCGTAAAGGTACACGGGAGAGGCGTTGAAGGTCTGCCTAATGCACGTGAAATTAAAGCAACGATGGAGGTGCCTCAATCGCCAGAATCCCTCTTGGCCCTGATGGTTGATTACCCTAATGCCACCACATGGAGGCAGCGGGTAAAAGGTGTGGAACGAGCAAAAACCGTGAATGGCAATAGTTGGTATATTAACTACGTGACAGACCTCCCTTGGCCAATGAGTGATCGAGTCGCCTATTTGAAGTGCGATGTCATTC
>JAHRVS010000445.1 GCA_019090565.1 Gammaproteobacteria bacterium | reverse complement strand
GAATTAGCCCCCACTGTTACCGCCCAACCTCCATGGTTGCTGCTGGTACTCAGTGTGATGGTATCAACGAAATCTGTGACGGTTGCGTTACTGGCGTCTTGGGCCGTGATCACGATTGCAGCCATCCCGCATGTGCTTGCAGCACTGGGAACCGATATATTAAAGTGATCGAAACTTGGCCCCGCTAACGAACACAAGCTTGAGAAATCGGCGTTTGCAACGGCGTCAGCATCATAACTCTGATTGGTTTTTGCATTCGGCGCTGACCCAGTGGCGGTAATGGCGCCATTAATTACAGGGTTTCCCGTTATGGTGACATCACCCTGTACATAGATTAACGCATTCACTTCACTCTTATTGGAAATACTCAGGTCACCATTCACAACTAATATAAGGTCTGCTGGATCACCGCCCGCATTCACATCCGCAGCAATGAAATTGCCCCAACTGTCCAGTATAAGGTCACCGTTCACAAATAACCGCGTTGCGCTCCCTGGGGTAACCTCAATATCAGAGAACATAGTTCTACCGTTGTAATACCGATCCCCTGTTCCAATAGAATTGGTGAGTAAATAAAAGAAGTTATCAAATGTTTGTCCCCCAGGGTAACTGTAACTTAACTGCTGCGAAGCCGTGGCACTGCTTGTTGTGCTCGCCGGAAAAACATCACTGCATATTGCCGCAAAGGCAATATTCCCGAAGACAACCTTTAGAATCAAAGTAAGACACAGGGCTAACCCTAAGCCCTTACTAAATCTGTTTTTATAGCCAGTAAAATTCAGCATCAGCTCTGTGTACTCATCACAGCAGAAATACGACGATAAACATAGTCCGGCGAAGTGGAAAATATTCCACTCGTTGCCGTTGAGCTAATTTCGTAAATGGTAACGGTTGCTCCTCCTTCAACATAGGTATTGGTTGCGTCACAAGATACCGCCACGGTAAAACCCGTTAGGCCAGAGGTAAGCGTTAGGCTTGAATTACTACAGCTACCCGAATTTTCTATTTGGTGTGCTGCCCACTCTACCCCGCTTTTTGCCGCATAGTACGCTCTGACACTTTGAATACTCAGAGACGTAGCGCCTGCTTGGTTACTGGCTAACTTAGACATGGTGCCAACAATCGATGCCACAATAACCAAGAAAAAAATAACGGTTGGCAGAGCAAAACCTTTTTCAGTTGATTTTGTCATGAGCGATTACTGACGTGCACTTGGTTGATTAGCCTGACGCGCTCTCCATTATCAATCAGCGTCAGCATGATGGTGACGATGCCTTTGCGTTCAGTGGTGCCTGGCGCATAACTAAAACTACAAGACTCAACATGATCCACCAGTAACGCCGAGCTGGCTGCGCTGGATAAGGGCGCCACAGCGCCATTGGTTGGCTGTGAGCTTTGAATACCGTACCCCGCATAACGGTTTATTTGCCCCAACCCTGTATCACACACATAGCTTGCTGCACCGTTAATCACAAAAAAACGTTTATTCGGTGAATTAAATGAAAATTGAAAAGCTGAATCAAGGGTCACCAAGTCATTCACGCCGTTATCGGTAACCGTTATATCATTGCCCGAGGGGGAGATAACGTGACTCCCTGCCGGTGATAGTGTTCCTGAACTGACACTTCCATACAAGTTGCTGCCCGCAACAGGACCACTACCATCTACCCAGCCAAAATTATAGATAACCAAACGGGACCCCGATGCAGGCTGAGTGAGGTTACCCAACACTTGGAAGCTGTCATCAAGCGTAGAAATATCCAGATAGTTGGAGCCAGCTGTTGCCGACGGCGCACTGCGATAGCGCCCTGCTGCCGCAACGGGAACAAATTCAAGCGATGAGCCACTCACTCGTACACTGTTTGGCACAGCATTGTGCAAATCACGGCTAATTCGTCGCAAACTGGCTTCAGCTAGATTCACTAAATTAGCCCTTGCCGACATATCGATATACGCTGCCATTTGGTGACTGGTGATGGTAGAGATCATCGAGGCAACGATACCGGTTAAGGTAATAACAATAATTAATTCTATTAGCGTAAAACCCTGCTGAGGCCTCCTTGAAATGCGAATGCCTGACCGAGGGTTTATTGTTTTCGAAGCGAGGTCCATATTAATACCTCGCCCGGTACGCGGTCAGCGTCACCATTTCACTCAAGGGGTTCGTAATAGTGACCACTACTCGTAACAGGTCACTGCCGCTGATACCCCCTAAATGGCCCGCAAGAGAAGCGCCATTCGTCACCACAATGGAAACCTGGTATCCGCTCACTGCCAAGGTGTTCCCTGCTAGGTCAGTGATCGTACTGGCGCTATAGCCGTTGTAATCACAAATATTATCGAAACTGGTTCGGCTCCCTGGTGCAGAGGGGCAAGTGGTGGCACTAGCGGGGTCCAAAAACGGCAAGGCCGTAATTTCTTCCACAAATGACTCCGCAATGGCAATGCTTTGTTGGGCAATCATCGGGTCGGCACTGCGACTGACCACGCTGGCAAAGGTATTAAGCAGCGTTACGATACCGATTCCGGCAATCGCAACGGCAATGACCAGCTCAACCAAGGTCACGCCTTTTTGTTGGCAACCGGTACGAGTCATCGTGAAAACCCCGTTTCGCCGTCTACCAAGATTGTGCGCGTGCCCACAGTAATACTAGCCTGAGAGATAACCGCAGCACTACTGTTCAACGCTTGACCGGTACTATTGAAAATAAGGGGGTTGACCGATGCGCTGTAACTGGCACTTACAGGCAGATCACTATTTTGGTAGGTATCATTGCTGCCAGGGTAATAGACGGTTTTATCAAAGGTGGGTGAGGCCGTATTGCAGGCACTGTCTTGAACAAGGGTGAACGCCGTACCCGACATGGTCACCTGTACCGAGCAGCCTGAGGCAACAGCTAATGTTTGACTAAACCGAAAAGCCTGAAGAAGGTCATCGTAAAAAAACCGCTCATCGTAAGTGCTTTTAGAAGACATAAGCGGGATGGCAGCGGCCGTTATTATGCCAAGAATAACGACCACAGAGATCAGTTCAATAATGGTAAAACCAGAAGCCTTACCCAAACGTTGCCACAAGGGTATGCATCATTCCCCCTTAACAACCAGTAGCAACAACCGTCACCGTAGGCGGCGTCACACCAGCATTGTAGGCAACAGTGCAATTAGTTTGCAGTGTATAGGTGATTGTACCGCCCGCAGCGTCAGCAGAAGCTGGATAGTCATTGGTGGTATCCACTTGCGCAGCTCGAGTAATTCCTAACGCGAGAGCATCTGGATACCCGGCAGCGGTGGTGGTTACCGCAACACTGCCCTCCATCGTCACTGAGGTGCCGGTGCTCCCCGCTGCTAACCACTTAGCATGCACCACTGAGCTGGATGATTTCAATGCGCCGGAAAGGCCTTCAAGGGAGGCCGTGCGCGCCTCTGAGCCCAAGTCAGCAAAACGAG
>JAHRVS010000047.1 GCA_019090565.1 Gammaproteobacteria bacterium | reverse complement strand
TCCCAAAAACTCTCCCAAAAAAATTCCTATGAGTGACGCCCTATGAAACATCGCGTTTGGCACCTCAGAGGGGGCATTCACCCGCCAGAAAAAAAATCGCTCTCATTAAGTGTTTCTTTACGTAAAGCAGCCCTGCCAGATCAACTTGTCGTCCCCTTAGGTCAACATATTGGCTTGCCCGCCTCTCCCTGCGTCAAGGTTGGCGAGCATGTTTTAAAAGGGCAGGTCATCGCACACAATGGCAAAGCTTCTGGGGCACTGGTACATGCACCCAGCTCAGGGCTAATCAGAGAAATTGGTCTGCACCCTGTTATTCACCCCTCCCATATAGACCAGTCATGCATTCAAATTGACTGCGATGGAAAAGACGAGTGGATCGAGCATCAAGGCACCGAGGACGCCAGTAACCTCGATCACAGTGAGATACTAAAACGTATCCAGTCAGCAGGCATCATTGGCATGGGCGGAGCCGGCTTCCCCTCCTACATCAAACTGCGCCCCCCTAAAAACACCGTAGACACGCTTATCATAAACGGCGCAGAGTGCGAGCCTTACATTACTGCTGATGACATCCTTATGCAGGAGTGCGCCGCAGAAATTGTTAAAGGCATAGAGATTATAGGGAACATCCTTCAACCCAAAGAAATTCTCATCGGCATAGAAGACAACAAGCCACTTGCGATCTCCGCACTGGAACAAGCCACTTCTGAAAGCACCATTGATATCGTGAAGATTCCCACCAAATACCCCTCTGGTGGAGAAAAGCAACTTATCAAAATCCTTACTGGCAAGGAGGTTCCCACAGGGGGCCTGCCTTTACACATAGGTGTGATCGTCCAGAATATCGGCACGGTTTACAGTATCTATAAAGCCATCGTACGAGGTGAGCCTTGTATCAGCCGAATTACAACGTTAACCGGTGATGCGCTTCAATCCCCAGGCAATGTAGAAGCCCTGATCGGCACGCAGGTTAAACACCTTTTAAACGAAGCAGGTGTTCAGCGAAACCAACTTTTTAGAATTGTAGCCGGCGGCCCCATGATGGGCTTTAGCATCCCCTCTGAAGACTTGCCCATCAGCAAGACCACCAACTGCCTCATCGGTGCCACGCGTGCAGAAATGCCTCCGCCTCCTCCCGAGCAAACCTGTATTCGCTGCGGCCAATGTGCCGACATATGCCCCGTCACGCTATTGCCTCAGCAACTTTATTTCTTTTCAAAATCCCAAGAGTTTGATAAGGCTGAACAACACAACCTATCTGACTGCATTGAATGCGGCGCCTGTTCATTTGTATGCCCAAGCCATATTCCACTGGTGCAATATTATCGCTACGCCAAAGGAACGATTAAACAGCTTCGAATTAAAGAAGAAAAAGCGGAGGCTTCTAGGTTGCGCTTCGAAAGCCGACAAGAGCGCCTTGAACTTGAAGCTGTCAAAAAGCAAGAGAAACGCAATGCACGCGCCAAGGCTGCGGCGGAAAAAGCCAAACTTAAAGCAGTAAAGCCACCCCTTACCAAAGCAGACACTATCGCACTACTTAAAACGGCTGCAGCCACCGCTTCCAAGCTAGCCGCTGAGGCAAATAAAGCCCTCCTTCAAGCAGAAAAAAAAGAAGGACACTCAAACGAAAATCTGCTTGAAGAACTGCGCCAGCAAGTTCAAACGCTAGAAAAGAAGGCAATCGATGCCAAACAAGCGCTTAACGTTGCGAATGAACGCCCGCCTTCTACAAGTCCAGCTCAAAACAAGCAGGCTGTACAGAGTGCAGATAACCCCTCCGAAACTACGCCTGCCCAACCTCCCTCTCCATCAACAGGGCACTCAAACAAAGTGGCAGACGCACTGGCCCGCAATACCTTGCGTAAAGCACAAAAGGCCCTTGAGCAAGCGCTTGCTCAAAATGAATCTGATGAGAGAATTTTTATATTGAAGGCGGCCGTGATCGAGGCAAGCACCCAATGCAAAACACAACCCGTTAACCCCCGTGATAAAGACAAGTAAATAGGTTACATATGGCACTGATTAACGCCTCCTCCCCCCATATAGCCGGAAACAATGATACCGGTAAAATGATGTACCACGTCTTACTTGCGACACTGCCTGGGCTTCTGGCGCTCACTCTCTATTTCGGTTGGGGCAGCCTTATTAACTGCCTTATCTGCGCATCAATAGCCATTCTCTGTGAAAGCCTTGCGCTATCATTGCGAAAACGCCCTGTTCGCTTTTATTTGTCTGATAACAGCGCCCTCGTCACCGCTATTTTACTGGGTTTAGCTTTGCCTCCCCTAAGCCCATGGTGGTTACCGGTAGTGGGTACTGCATTTGCCATATTAGTTGGCAAACACCTTTATGGCGGCTTAGGGAATAATATTTTCAACCCCGCTATGCTCGGTTATGCGTTTCTACTTATATCTTTTCCTGTGCAAATGACAGCCTGGCTGCCAGCAGATGGCATGACGCAAATAGGTTTTGTTGACACCATTACGCTTATTTTTAGCAATCACCTTGGTCCTGCTTCCGCGGCCATCATAGATGGCTTAAGTGGCGCGACGCCCCTAGATACATTGAAAACAGAACTCGGTCAGTCTAAAACTATCCCAATGATCTATTCACTCCCTGTGTTTGAAGGGAGTTTTGCCGGCAAAGGGTGGGAGTGGGTGAACATCGGTTTTCTAATCGGTGGGCTCTACCTCGTTTACAAAGGTATTATTCATTGGCAAATACCACTTGCCTTATTACTCACACTGGCAACCTGGGCATTTCTTTTTATGGGTTATGACAGTGACCGTTATGGCTCTCCGGTGTTCCACCTTTTTAGTGGGGGCACTATGCTCGGCGCATTCTTTATCGCCACCGACCCTGTTACAGCCGCTACCAGCGCAATTGGGCGATGGATATACGGTGCTTTTATCGGGCTATGGATCTGGATTATTCGATCCTACGGTGGCTACCCCGACGCTGTCGCCTTTGCTGTATTGCTTATGAATCTCGCCGTACCAACCATTGACTATTATACCCAGC
The DNA here is from genome assembly GCA_019090565.1 of Gammaproteobacteria bacterium. Lineage (GTDB taxonomy): Bacteria > Pseudomonadota > Gammaproteobacteria > Pseudomonadales > UBA3067 > UBA3067. The sequence goes on along the minus strand of JAHRVS010000047.1, from coordinate 685 downwards.
CGCGAAGTTACGGTCACAAAGAAGCCAAGTTTGGCCGCGGCAAACGGGAGCGCTAAAATGTTATTACAATCCACCATTAAAAATGCTGCGTTGCTTGGCCTATTTGCCGTTATTACCACTGGACTCATCGCGTTCACGAATACAGCCACCAAAGAAAAGATTAAAGAGGCCAAACACATTGCACATGGAAAGGCACTGCTTGAAATACTTCCCAACGGCCAACACAATAACAAATTATTGGATGATCACATGAAGATCAATCATCCTCTGCTGGCACATAAAAGCGCACAAGATGCATTTTTTGCGCGAGTGGATGGAAAACCTCATGCCATTATTATCCCTGCCAGCGCGCCAGAAGGCTACGGTGGGCCGATTGAGCTCATCGTCGGTATTACGTACAGCGGCACCATTACCGGCGTTCGCGTCATCCCCCCGCACAGTGAAACACCCGGTCTAGGCGATAAGGTTGAAATAGTAAAATCAGACTGGATTCTTGGGTTCAACGGTAAATCTCTTGAAAACACTGCGGACCGCTACTGGAAGGTCAAAAAGGATGGAGGGAAGTTTGATCAACTCACTGGCGCAACCATTACGCCACGCGCGATTGTCAAGTCAGTGTTTAACACCTTAAAATATTTTGAACATAATAAGGAACAACTCTTCAGAGACTCAGCCTCCTTGAGAG
>JAHRVS010000046.1 GCA_019090565.1 Gammaproteobacteria bacterium | reverse complement strand
GTTTTTAACAGCCCCTTCAACATAACGAATCTCATTGGGATCTGGCTCATCATCACGTAATTCGCCGGGAAGATATTCTGCTGACATACTTGCTCCTTTTGTCTTATTAGACTTGTTTATTTTTATTATTTATCCGGCGCTTTAAAAACCAAAGACACCTCCTGCTTTGCAATTATCACCACAGTGGATTGCAGAAAAAAACAATATCGCCAATCACCCCCAAACGATTTTGAATTTCCAGCCTAAGAGAAATCAAAACAAATACCAAAATCCGCTTTGTTTTTTCTTTAACTTCAATCCTGCCACACCACCTTAGCGACAAATTGATTTACACAGCATCAATCAAAACCCCACCAAAACTGTGCAACATACTCTCACCTTTATTACTGTCTTTTTTAACACCATTACCTTAAATAAACAATGTTGCCAAACGATACAAAACCAGAGATTCGTATCGCTTGGCAAAACACCCAATAAAAAACCAAAAAACCCTAACTATCAATAATCAAGCCAGCAATATAAATTTATTCGATAATTTAAATTCAAGCATCAAGCGCATAAAATTCAGATCTTATGGCATGAGAGCGGCGCAATAAATAACAAGCTTTATGTGACTACAGAGAAGCACTGCAAACTGATTTCACAGTGGCCTTAACCGGCAGCGCACGCTTAACACTTCTACCACCCCAATGTATATCTACTATTTATTAAAAATAAAAAAGGCGCCTAACGGCGCCTTTTTTATACGATTTAAAACTATAATGATTTTAGATTAAACTTCCTGCTTAACCGGCTCACCCACAATTTCCGTAAGCTGCGCCATACGATCAAAACATTGAACCAGAAATCCTGCTATTCCTAGAAAAGCCCAACCCAATGTCACAAAACCCCAATGAATCGGTGCGCCAAATAATTCTTCCGCATAGAAGAAAGTATGGCCCCATTCGTTATAACCAAGGTTAGGCGCAATAAGCAGTGGCCCTGCAGCAAGAACAGCCAAAGGAATAGAAATCCTATCTTTAAAATCTGGCATCCGCGTATGAATCCAAATAAAAGCAACAACCACTCCAACGAATAACATTGGCAGCACACCGTAGAACAAAATAATGTGCGTAGGGGTGAAATCAGTATCACGCACCGTCACTTGGTGCCAAGCAGCATCAGCTTCAGTAAATATATTCAGCGCAAAATAAAGAATTAATCCGCCAACGGCCAATATAGATAGAATCATGTAGTAACGGCCTAGCTCCTCCTGTGGCGTAACATTCAGAGAAGTATCACGGGTAAACCAAAGATAGGGAACCGCAATAGCACCCACCAGCCCCAGCACGCCTAGCTGAGCCCAAAATAGTGTCATCCAATAAGTTTGAAACTCCGGCTCAAAATAATCCAAGCCGACAGTGAACGAGTATTCATTCTGATACCAGCGCAGCGCGCCAAATACCACCAGTAATAAAGCACACAATCCAAAAACCATCATTACGGGAAATTTTGGTGCTTCAGTTATTCCTTCGGCGGGGCTCGCCGCCACACCCTGATCTTGCGCAATTACAGCCATAAGTCCTCCTGCTATTTAATTTGCAATTATCGATACCAAGTTACAAGGCTATTTACTTTCAAAACACCCTACAACAAATACCAGGCACTTTTAAAAGTCACGGCAGTAAAACCAGCATCAAATTATTATTATTATTTATTCACTCGGGCCAATAAACTGAACCACCAAGCACTACTACAAATTGTTCAGCTCACAGATAAATCAATGACGAATCACGCACCCACCCCCCAAGCTCTGACTTATATATGTACCACCGGACTCACCCGTTCGCAAATTAGATATCAATGATTGTCATGTTTTATCATAATTATGTCACATACTGATTTCAGTGCTTTATCTATGCGACACGGCGTCTTTTTTAGGCATCCAAAGTTAGCGCGTAATCGCGCGAGTATTGCCTGTCTTCGTAATGGCCACAAACGTAAGCCCCGCCTCCGTCACTTTGCGCAATTCACTTTCAGCGGGATAACACACCCAAACCTCTACATTCATATTGATTGAACTGCGGCCGATGCTTTCCACATTGGTGTAAAAACTCAAGGTAGAACCCACCGTCACAGGCAACAAGAATGCCATTTCCCCAATAGCCACCGTCGCCACACGACCGTGAGCAATCTTAGCTGCATGATGGCTGCAAGCCATGTCCATTTGAGACACTACCCAACCCCCATAAATATCACCAAAGCCATTGGCATTGTTATAGGTGCTGACTAACTTCAATGACAGCTCACCCTTTGGGGTTGGCATTTCACTATCATTCACTTAATTTCTCCCGTTAAAAAAGTTATTTTTGAAATACATCGCTGAGCACAAATAAAGATATGCGAGCAGCCAATAGATATGAGTAACTTATACTTCGTGCAAAGCCCGCACGAAGAACTGCAATATATAAGACAACCACGAAAATTCAAATACGGGGTTTATATACACGGCATAACAGGCTGACTCACAAGAGCCTTAAGCCCATGACGCAGCTACCCCCTGAAAAGCGCAACTTTAGCGCTGCCCTTATTGCAAAGCATAGGCCCACTCAGGCAGGCCGGTTGCAATTTCTGGCCAAATGGCAATGAGCGCCATCACCAATACCTGAATAACAATAAAGGGCACAACCCCTTTATAAATAGCCTTTGTTTCGATGCCTTCTGGCGCCACACCACGAAGATAAAATAGCGCAAAGCCAAAGGGAGGCGTCAAAAAAGAGGTTTGCAGGTTAAGCGCAATTAACACCCCCAACAAAACCGGATCTACGCCCATCGTTAGCAGAATCGGCCCAACAATGGGCACCACCACGAAAATGATTTCAATAAAATCAAGAATAAAGCCCAATAGAAAAATCACAAGCATCACTAATAATGTCGCGCCCACCACCCCGCCTGGCAAACGACCAAATAACGACTCCACCAGCTCATCACCGCCAAACCCACGAAAAACCAAAGAAAAGATTGTTGCGCCGATAAGGATCAAAAACACCATCGCCGTCACCTGCCCCGTGCCGTGAACCACGTCTTTTAAACCATCAAAACTGAGTGTTTTACGCTGCAGGGCAAGCAACAATGCACCAAAGGCACCCACGCCCGCTGCCTCAGTGGGGGTTGCGAAACCACCCAAAATCGAGCCCAGCACCGTAAAAATAAGTAGCAATGGCGGAAGCAAACTTGGCAGCGTTCTCGCTAGCACCTGCGCCCACGACACACCCTCTTCGCGTGCATCTCCAGCAGGAACCGCACCCTGTTTAAAGTAGGCCACGAAAAGAATATAAGAAACATACAACACCACAAGCACCAAACCAGGGACAATAGAACCTAAAAACAGATCCCCCACAGACACGGTTTTCGGTGAAAAAACCCCCATATCTAACTGCGCCTTTTGATAGGCACTGGATAATACATCGCCCAACAAAACCAACGCGATCGATGGCGGAATAATCTGCCCCAAAGTACCTGTCGCACAGATAAGCCCCGTACTTAAAGAGGCGTCATAGCCTTTTTTTAACATCAAGGGCAAAGACATCAGCCCCATAGTCACCACCGTGGCGCCCACAATACCCGTACTCGCCGCCAGTAGCATTCCAACCAGCGTGACCGAAATGGCCAGGCCACCGCGAACACCGCCGAATAAATCAGCCATCGATGTTAACAAGCTTTCCGCAATTTTGGCCTTTTCCAACACCATGCCCATAAAGACGAAAAGCGGCACCGCAATCAAAGTGCCGTTGCTCATAATTCCGAATATGCGGCTAGGCAAGGCTTGTAAAAGGCCCAGGTCAAACGTACCGGCAGCACCCCCCATCAGCGCAAAGAAAATCGCCACCCCACCGAGGGATAATGCAACAGGGTAGCCAAGTAATAAAACCAAAAAGACACACAAAAATAGAAACAACGGCAGTAATGCGACCATTAGCTTTCACCTCTATTTTGAGACTTCCCATAGGGCAAATACCCTTCACCAAGCAGCACCAAGGCATTACGCAATAACTCAGCCAGGCCTTGTACAAAAAAGAGCAACACAAAAACCAAAAGCAACGACTTCATCAAAAATAGAGCGGGGATACCGCCGGTTTCACGTGACCCTTCTAAAATACGCCATGACACCGCCACGTAATCGATACTGTAAATAGCAATCACCGCAATCACCGGAAAAAGGAAACAAAACACCCCTATAAGGTTTACCCACGCCTTTTTTCGATCGCTAAATCCACGGTAGAAAACATCGACTCTCACATGCCCGTCATTACCCAGGGTACATGCGCCCACACAAATAAAAAGCGCCGCATGCAGGTAAGTCACTGACTCTTGAACGGCAATCAAACCGAGGCCAAAACCATGACGAAGCACAACAATCAAAAACATCAGCAACACCATCAATATCGACGCCCACGCCGCAGCCCTCCCCACCCGATTGGTGAGGACATCCAACTTCTCCAACAGAAAGGTCAGCCTATTACTTACCTGTTTATTCATTATTCATATGCTCTCTCACTAGCAATACCCGCTTCTAAAAAAAACCTCATTATAACAGCAAGGTATATATTCATAGGAATTTAGATGTATTCGAATCGACACCTGTGGCCAAAGAACCCAAGACCCAACACCAACAAAGCTCCCAATGCCTCTCTTCACACACCCCTCGCGCCAAAACTACCGACAAAACCCGATCGTCACAATACGTTGCAATTCTTTTCGTTTTTCAGTGGCTGGTTTCTCATTTACGTTCCAAACTTAATGTGCAGATCGTACGCGCATACAGCTATGCCGGAAATTGACAAACGTTTCATGGGTGCGTGCTACCCGTAT
>JAHRVS010000045.1 GCA_019090565.1 Gammaproteobacteria bacterium | reverse complement strand
GGCAGAGGCGATTATTTTGAGAATCAATAGTCCTGGCGGTAGCGCTGTGCACTCTGACTACGTTTTTGCTGAGGTGAAGCGCCTTCAGGTTTTGTATCCGAAAAAACTTTATGCCGTAATTGGCGATATTGGAGCTTCGGGAGGGTATTACATTGCTGCGGCTGCCGATGAAATTTACGCAAACCCAGCTAGCATCGTTGGCTCTATTGGTGTTCGCCTAGGTGGCGGCTTTGGTTTTGAAAAGCTAATGGGAAAACTCGGCATTGAGCGCCGAATGTTGACAGCCGGTGAGCACAAAGCCTTGCTGGACCCATTCTCTCCGTTAAAAGAAAGTGAAATGCAGCACATGCAGACTATGCTCGACGGGGTGCATCAGCAATTTATCAGGCGGGTGAAAGATGGTCGGGGTGATCGTTTGAAATCAAACCCAGATATATTTTCCGGTTTGTTTTGGAATGGTTCAGATGCAAAAGACTTAGGTTTGATCGATGGCTTTGCCAGTGCTGGGGCCATTGCGCGCGACAAAATAGGCAATGAGGATATTGTTGATTACACCATTCGTCCCAGCCCTATGGAGCAGCTGATGGATAGAATGGGTGTTGCGGTTGCTGAGATACTGGCCGCTAATGTAGGCGCGAGTGGTCAGCACTTTGTAGAAGCCCGATAAAAACAGGTGTTTGTTTGCGCATACTTGCTGCTGAGCGCGGCGAGAAGGCTGTGCGTTACAAAATAAACCGTTTTTTATACATAAGCCTTTGACAGCGGCAGGGTAGATGCCTATCATTTCGCCCCTATGTCAGAGCACCCACTTCAAAAGATAATCGAGCCCTTTAAATTAGTGTCGACCAGAGCCCTCGTTGATGGGGTTGTCGCCTTTAGTGCTTTGTCTCGCTTACGGGAAGAGTTGTCCGGTGTGTCACCCGAAGTTGACGTGGCTCATGTGGAGCTGGCTTTTCAGCGAGACCCACAAGGGTATGTCTTGGCCTCTGGTTCTATTCGAGCCGACGGTGGTGTCGTTTGCCAGCGTTGTCTTGATATTGTTCCAATATCGCTTGATGTACCTGTTAGCTGGGCATTCATAGTAAATGAAGAGACGTCTTGCGATGTGCCTAGGGCGTATGATGTCATTGCTTTGGAAGAAGAGTCAGTATCATTGTATGACTTGGTTGAAGATGAATTAATACTTGCTCTTCCACCCATTCCAATGCATGCAGAAGGGCAGTGCAGTGCTCCTGGTTATGTGTCTCCGAATGAGGAGCAGATAGAACGAAGTGAAGAAAAAAAGAACCCCTTCGAGGTTTTGTCCGAAATAAGAAAGAAGCGCTAATTTCCTTAATAAAATAAGGCCGTTAGTATTTATGAAGTTTCAGTAACACCGTTGGTTGTTATATACAGGAGCCTATCATGGCAGTACAAAAAAGCAAAAAATCTCGTTCTCGCAGAGGAATGCGTCGTTCGCACGACAGTCTTAGCGGGCCTACCTTGTCTGAAGAGCAGGCAACAGGTGAAATACACCGTCGTCACCATGTGAGTGCTGATGGTTTCTATCGCGGCCAGCAAGTGGTAGTTGAAGTTGAAGATGACGCCGAAGACGAATAATTTTAAAAGGATGGCCCCTAAAGTATGAGGATGAATGCGTCTAGCGTAGTCGTTGCTGTTGATGTCATGAGCGGGGATCACGGCATTGCCGTTACGGTTCCCGCTAGCATTGACATGGTGGAGGCAGATCCGAAGCTGCGCTTAATCCTCGTGGGAGACGGGCGCAGCATAGAGAAAGAATTAAGCCAGAGCCGAAGTTATTTGGCAGTGAAAGATCGCATTGAAGTCAGGCATACCACGGAGGTGGTTGCCATGGATGAAAAGCCCTCAGTTGCTATGCGCAATAAGAAGGACTCCTCGATGCGGGTTTCTATCAACCTAGTCAAAGAAAAAGTTGCTGACGCCAGTGTTAGCGCTGGGAATACCGGTGCTCTGATGGCTATTAGTCGTTTTGTGTTGAAAACTCCCGTTGGCATCGATCGCCCAGCAATTGTTTTTAATATACCTAGTATGACTGGGCACTGCCATTTGCTGGATCTCGGGGCAAACGTAGACTGCAGTGCTGAGCAACTTTATCAGTTTGGCCTAATGGGTTCTATTTTGTCCAAAGCTGTGGACGGTATTTCGGCGCCCAGAGTGGGTTTGCTGAATATCGGCACGGAAGAAATCAAAGGCGGCGATGTCATTAAAGGTGCGGCTGACTTGCTTCGTGCAGACCCGCAGATTAATTATATTGGTTTTGTTGAGGCCGACGGCATTTTCGAAGGCGAAGCGGATGTGGTTGCCTGCGACGGTTTCGCTGGAAATGTTGCGCTAAAAGCCTGCGAAGGTACGGCGCGAATGTTCGCTCAGTTTATTCGAGAGGGCATTAACCAAAATCTCTTGACGAAGCTTTCCGGGTTAACTTTTTTACCTGTCTTGAGTGGCTTGAAAAAAAAATTGGATCCAGGTGAATACAATGGCGGAACCATGATTGGTTTGCGGGGTGTCGTTATTAAAAGTCACGGTAGCGCTGATCGAGCGAGTTTCGCAACGGCTATTCGCCTTGCTGCACTGGAAGTTGAGAAGAATATCCCTCATCTTATTGAAGATGGGTTTGCCGAGAAGGCGTAAAAGTTTGTCGGAAGCTCGGTTTTCGGCGGAATTAAAAATATACTCCGGC
>JAHRVS010000044.1 GCA_019090565.1 Gammaproteobacteria bacterium | reverse complement strand
CCCTCGCGCAAATTTGGTGTGAGGTATTGGGGTTGGCGCGCGTGGGGGTTTGGGATAATTTTTTTCAAATAGGTGGCAACTCCCTGCTTGCAGTGCGAATTATGGCTCGTATGGAAAAACGCTTTGATACTGACTTATCGTTATCAATGCTGTTCACCGCACAAAATGTGGCAGAGCTGGCACAGTTGGTTGCTCGGCAAGTGAACCCTGAGAGCTGGTCTCCCTTAGTGCTCATTAAAGAAGCGAAATTGGCCCAGGGTGAAGCGCCGTTACCCCCGCTATACCTTATTCACCCTGTGGGGGGGACGTTGCTGTGTTACCACGCGCTGGTTGAAGCGCTGTCACAACGTGAGCCAAAGCGGGCCGTTTATGGTTTGCAGTGTTCGGGTCTAGAGCCGAATCAAGCGGTATTGAATCGTTTTGAAATTATGGCAGGCTATTATATCGAAGCCATTAAACTACGAGAAAAGCAGAGTGAACAAAGCCCAGGCCCCTATTACCTGGTCGGCCAATCTTTGGGTGGCAACATTGCATGGGAAATGGCCCAGCAGCTTAAGGCGCAGCACCGAGAGGTGGCATTTGTGGGTTTGATTGATACCTTTGTGCCCGATAAAATTCCGCTCCACTTTCGTCAGCAAACCAGCCTTTCTTTGTTGAAAGAGCAAATGGGACGTAGCCTTGATTTGGATTGGGATGCGTTAAAGCATGTTAGCCTGCAGCAACAAATTGAACGCTTTTATTATGCGGCACAAGAAAAGGGATTGGTTAGCGCCGAACTCAGCCTTGATCAGGTGCAACGCATCGCACATGTGATGAAAGCCAATACGGAGGCTCTCTTGGCCTATCAGGCGCAAGCCTGCTCAGTGCCGGTGGTGCACGTGGGGGCCAGTGAAAATAAAAACGGGGATTCCTCGGTGGGTTGGGGTGAGCTGGCCACAGAGTTGTATTTGTCTTACAGCCTGACGGCGAGCCATGATGGTATTCTTCAAGGGGCCTGCGCGGCACAGCTGGCAGAGTTGCTTGACCTTAGCCGGATATAAAATAATGAAAGGTAATTTAAACATCAGTCTGTTTGTTTTATTTGTACTGCTTGTAAATGGCCCGCTCCACGCTGAAATTTACCAGTGGAAAGATGCGCAGGGACGCACCCACTATGGCGATGCATTGCCAGAAAATGATGTGAAGGATGCTACAAAACACGACGAAGTGGTGGCGCCGCTTGTTATACAGGGCAGTAAGGCCGACAGTGCGCGGGATCGCAAGCAAGCTGATTCATGGTATAAAAAACGTTTAAAACAAAGCCGCAAGGAAGATAAGCAAAAAGTCAGGGATGACAAAGCCAGCGCTCGGGCAAATAAATCACGGCGTAAGAAATGCGCCCGTTATACCAAATACCTGAATGACAGCAAAGCGAGATTAAAAGCTAATAAAAAGGCGGGTGTAAAACCCCGAATTGAAAATAAGATGCGCATTCGCATTGAGCAATATGAAAGGGATGTGGATTATTATTGCTAGCGTGCGTAAATGCGTCTGTTTGAGTAGGTGCGAGCCCTGACATTTTTTTTCTCTGTGGCTAAACTCTGTCCCTGTCCACGCCCCATTTGTATCTTGTCGTACGCGGCCCTTGTGCCTATGCCATCGTCTGCCATCGTCAGGACAAAGCTTTCTTACGTTTGCATAAAAACGATTATTTTTTGAGGCATGTTGAATTAATATGGCAATACAAACGAATAAAATATCGGCCACTCAAATCGATGATGTGCTGGGCCTATTTGACCAGTATATGATTTTCTATAAGCAGCCCTCTGCACCTGAAAAATATAAAAGCTATTTGTTACAACGACTCCGCAATAACGAAGCAATGATTTATGTCGCTTACAATGATAATGAAACCCCCGTAGGCTTTGTTCTTAATTACCAATCCTTTTCGTCTGTTTCACAGGGGAAAACTATCATCCTTAATGACTTGTTTGTTTGCCCAAGAAGCCGAAAAAAAGGCATTGCGACGCAACTCGTTGCTTGTTCGGTCGCATTGGCCAAAGAAGTGGGCGCGGTGCGGGTGAACCTTGCAACAGCAAAAGATAATGTGAGTGGTCAGGCTCTGTATGAGAAGTTGGGTTTCATAAAGGACACTGACTATTTTTCATATGGTTTTGCTGTATTAAGTTAGGGTGCCTTATCGAGCCCCGCTAGCTCTGAAATCATCCCTGCTGAGGCATGCAAAAAACAGGAGGTAGTGGGGTGCCCAGCGGCCGTTGTCATCACCGCCGCAGAAATAGTGATTGGGCACCAGAGCACCTGCCTCTTGGCGGGTGCCGGTGATGCAAGGCCTGTCATCCAGACAGGTTTTTTGATCGCACCTTAATTCCCCTTTGGGTGCTGATGAAAAAGTGAACTGCAGTGATTGTTTGTTATTCGAGCCGTGTTGATTGCATTTAGGCGGGTTTTATTTTTAGCGATACTTTGTAAGGCCGACTAAAATGATAACTTTGACGAAATCACCTAAAGGCAATAACCTTGATATAGAGCGGTGTATAGAGTTCGCCGCTAACCTACAAAACTGCGCCGGATAGTGGCTCCAAAGCCCAACCTATTACAACACCGTATTTTTCGTGCTGCTTACTATAGGAAACGTATGAAAGTTGAAATGATAATGAGCAAGCAGCCTGTTTCTGTGGCGTTGGACACCTCACTAAAGGAAGTGAGAGAAATTTTTGATAAAGCACGGTTTCATCACCTTCTTGTAGTGGAGTCAGGTAAATTATTTGGTGTGGTCTCCGATAGGGATCTACTGAGAGCCATTAGCCCAAACTTAGGAACGGTATCAGAAACACAAAGGGACTTGGCGACCCTCAATAAACGGGTGCACCAAATATTAACCCGAAAACCCATCACTTTATCGCCGGAGTCAGATGTTTACGAGGCAATACATATATTCAATAATCACAATATTTCATGCATTCCCATTGTGGATGAAGAAAATAAACCGCGGGGTTTATTAAGTTGGCGCGACATACTGCGGGCACTTGAAGAAAAACGAGGTTAGGGTGCCGTTAGCCTTATTTTTATAAAGTAAGTAT
>JAHRVS010000043.1 GCA_019090565.1 Gammaproteobacteria bacterium | reverse complement strand
GAAAAGGTTAAATACTCATGGTGGAGCTATCGAGCAGGAGCCCGTGAAAGAAACGTCGGCTGGAGGATCGATTACTTCTTTGTGTCAGAAAGCCTCCGTAAAAGCATCGATCAGGCAGACATCTTAAATGACGTATTGGGCTCAGATCACTGCCCCGTTCAACTGGATATCAAAATCTAAGAGAGCTCTGCTGCGTAAGAACAAAGAAGGAGAGGCGTCAAACAGCGCTGCGGCATAGCACTCGTATCGCTAGCGCCTCAACATCCCTCTCAGAAAACCAATCCCCCCTTAGCCTTTTATGTCATCCAGCACATAGTCTTTAAAATGAACCAAGCGGTAGTTCTCAGCATTAGTACAAAACTCGATGTCGTATTCCGCTTTTAAAACAGAATTAGCAACCTGCTGTGGGGTTATCTTTTTAAAGATCGGGCCATTCACTCTGAGCCATAACTCTCTCAACGACGGATAAGCCTTCAAAGACGTTGCGCCACTCTCTTCAAACTGAGCTGCTTCTTTTAACAATGTCAGCAAACGCTCATGAGCGCCTATTTTTGATTCCTTTATCGCTAAGGCCGCAAGACTATGACCCGCGACCAAAACGACACCAGCAGGAACAGTTGCTGCCAAGGTAGGTATGCCAACAAAACCCGTCACAGCCATAATCGTAGAATCAATCGCTCTATTGGCAACTGTGTAAGAAGGGGTATCTAACGCAACATCTCGGCTCGCCATAATTGATTGATAGCACTCGCTCTCAATAGTATCGTTCGCTGACATGACTGGCGCGACGGGAATACAGCACAAACCAAATAGAACTAAATTTTTTATTACCACCTTCATTCACATTACCTCATAGTTGTTACAATTAATCCTGCGTTACACTCCTTGGTCAACAAGCAAACTTAAGCATCTGTTTACTTTGATAGGTTTTTATTTTTTATAGCGCTCATCAAAAAACATGGCATTCAATTCACGAGTGGCATTATGGACAAAGAAGGTGTATTTAGGTAGCGGTTCACTGGCATATCATTTATTCCAATCTGGAATAAATGTGCTAATCTATACCTATTGATTGGCCAATAATTTGACGCCTCTTCTTTTCGAGATATAAGATCTTTTCAACGGATTTAATCGCATGGATCGCTTGGACAGCATGACTCTTTTTACTCGCGTTGCCGAAACAGGTAGTTTTTCTATCGCCGCAAAGGAATTTAACACCACCCAGCCCACAGTTAGTAAACGCATTGCCAGCCTAGAAAGGAAACTCGACACAAAATTATTACGGCGCACCACCCGGCAACTAAAACTGACAGACATTGGGAGGGATTACTATGAACGTTGCGTTACCATACTAAGAGAGATCGAAGAGGCCGAAAGCGCAATAAAAAAATCACAAAGCAGCCCTACCGGAACAATAAAGGTGTCAACCAGTGTCGCATTTGGTACGGCCCACATACTTCCAAAATTAAACGAATTTCTAGATTTATACCCCGGACTTAATGTTTCGCTGCACTTAACTGACCAGCAAACTAACTTGGTCCAAGAGGGCATTGATGTCGCCATAAGGATGGGAAACCTTGAGGACTCTGACCTCTCGGCAAAACAGATTGGCACAAGCCCAATGACCACCGTCGCATCACCTGCTCACTTTGCTAGGTACGGCTTCCCTGCTCACCCCAATGAACTGTCCGAGCGACCCTGCGTACTCTATGCCGGACGAGACAAACCACGAGAGTGGCGCTTTCAAGAAGGTGGTAATAAATTTCATGTAACAACCAACGGTCGGTTCTTAACGAATGACGCCTCGGCATACCGGGGCGCCTTATTAGCAAATCTGGGAATAGGAGTGGTTCCCCTTTGGCTTGTTGGCGACCTCATTCAAAAAGGAGCTTTACTACCTACTCTGGAAGAGTTCGGCATCGAACCATTACCAATTCATGCTGTTTACCCTCCCGGTAAACGCACACCAGCAAAAACACTCCGCTTTGTCGATTTTTTAGTGAAGCAGCTCAATATTTGCAAAGCCATCAATTAACCAGGCGCCACCGCTCGCTGAGCAGTGTATTGAAATTCGCTGCGTGGGGCTTAGCATGAAGCAAAATACCGAGTTTACACCTGCGGATGAGCGCACTGAGCGAAGACCTCACCCCGCATATCCCCGCGCCAACCATGGCTCAACGACCCATTGGGCGCGCGCCAACATCTCTTGATCCAATACCCTGAGTCGTTATCCAGGTTTTTTATTATCCTAAAAATTCTGCCTATACTTATTAGGAGGCTGATAGTTCTTGAAGCAGTTATTAAATCTGCTAAGTCGAGCCTGACTCAGAAAACAAATACGGCGCTTACTTGTTAAAGTATAAGTTTTAGGAGCCGCTAAAAATAGTAATTTTTCGCGAGAACCAAGAAGCCCCATTCAATGGGCCACCGAGTATAAGGCAACCAGTAGGGTTCGAGTACGGAGCTGACAACGCTATCACGAGAAGAGTGCATTTTTAAACCCACCCTTCAACCCCATTTACCCAAGAGCAGGCATTCCAGACAAAGCCTGCTAGATCCGACACTGGTACACGCAATGACGACGGGCAATCCTTGAGAGAAGAGAAAATAGACATACCAACAGAAAGCTTGCTGAGCACTCTAGATCTTCAAGGGTGTGGCATAATCTCCGTAAATACGACCGGAGAAATCACCTATATCAATGCCTTCGCATTAAAACTAACCGGCTGGACAGCAG